>DATAOM010000523.1:0-11421 GCA_036265775.1 Ktedonobacterales bacterium
TTGGCGAACGAGAGCGCGTACGTCGCGCGCCAGTGATCGTCGCCGAGCGATGGCGACGCTGGCTTCAGCGAGCGCGCGAAGACGCTATAGTTGCCCGACAGCGCCATCAGCAGGTCACCCATCAACGGCTGGCGCAGCAATTGCGCGTTGCGATGCCACTGGTAGTCCGAGAAGTAATTCACGCCGCCGACGAGCGCGATACGCCGCACCTGATCGGGATGCGTCACCGCCCATGAGAGTCCGTAGGGCGCGCCGAAATCCGTCACCACGAGGTTGAGCGGTGTCGCAATGCCAGCGCCCTCCACCAGCGCGGCGATGTAGCGCGCCATGTGGTCGAGCGTCAAAGCAAAATCATCCGGCGCTGTGGAACGACCAAGGCCCGGCAGGTCCGGCGCATAGCAGTGGTACTGCCCTTGCAGTCGCTCCATGATGGGGCGCCACATGTCGGCCGAATCGGGCACGCCGTGCAGGAAGAGCACAGACTCGCCAGCGCCTTCCTCGGCAAGATATGTGTTTGTTCCGTCGATCTGTAGATACATGCGAGACCTCCTACGGCGCGAGCCATGAAGAGCAGCCCACTCCCGCGCCATAGAGAACATAGCTCGCATCCACACGTCCTGCCAGTGACCCGATCAGGCCACCAGACGTTGAGAATATGGAACACATGTTCTATCATGTGGGCAGGAGATGGAGTCGCTGGCGGGCGCTTATCTCCTCCATGGCGGCGTAGGGCGGACACTGTAGCGCGGCGCGCATTCAGGCGCATCTCAGGTCATTTCAGGTCATCTCAGAGCGAGCGGAAGATCACGGCAGACCACGGAAATCAGGAAACAGCGGGACAGATGGCGAGCAGCCAACAGGAAGAACAGGGAGCGAAACGATGAGATGGGGACTGGCAAGCTGGCGGCTGCGCCAGCAACGAACACATGGAGAGCAGCGACAACAATCCCATTCGCGTCCACGGGTCGCGCAAGCAGCGGAGGCGGCTCGCGTCGCACAGGAGGGCGTCGGACGAAGTCTGGGTAGCGCAACGGCTGGCGTTGGCGTGATGCTGACGTCGGCCATGGCGACAACTGGCTTTGCGCCAGTCATTACACCAGCGTTCAGAATGGACGCAGTGGAGGTCAGCGCGGGACGTGGCCTCGCGCCAGAGTTGGTGCTGGCGACGAGTCGCGCGGCGCAGGCGTTGGGGCGCGCGCCAGAGGAGGTCTGGGCCGAGGCATTACGCGCCTGGCTTGGCTCCGAGGGGTCGGTTCCACGCGCGGCGCGTCCGGTGGTCCAGGAGGTCCGGCGGGCGCAGACTTGGTCCCAGATCGACCAGACGCTGCACGAGCTACGCGCCAGCTAGAGCGCGTGCGGACGAGTGTATCGCAATGACCCCCTTTCCGTTGGCGGTGGGAAGGGGGTCTCGCTTTGCTCGATTAGCCTGCCAGTATCAGTTCTGTCTGCGCGGTCGAGAGCCACGTCGCGCCGCTCGCGCTCACCAAAACCTCATCCTCCAGGCCGACGTAGCCGCGCGAGGTCGCCGTCCCAAGTTCCAGCGTATAGACCGAACTCGGCTCGATGGGTCGCTCAGGCGTCTCGCCGTACCGCGGCCAGCGCGGGCCGATCAGCGGTCCGCCGTCATGCACCGCGCGCCCGACGCTATGCCCCAGCGCGTGCATGTACTCTGGGAAGCCCTTGCCTGTCAGGTACGAGCGCGCGGCGGCGTCCACCTGGTAGCCCTGTATGCCCGCTTTCAGCTTCTTGCGTCCGGCCTCGATGGCTCCAACGCAGGCGCGGAAGGCGCGCGTCACCTCATCCGGCGGCTCGGTCTGGCCATCGCCGCGCAGGAACCACATGCGCTGCAGATCCGAGCAGTAGTCCTCGTAGATGACACCGAAGTCCAGATGAATCAGGTCGCCCGCCTGCATCGCGATGTCTGTCGGGCCGCCGTGCCCCGCCTCCGACGACGCGCCCGCGTTCACCGCCGGGCAGGCATCGGCCTGCCACGAGGTGGTCAATCCACGGCGCTTGATCTCGGCGTGCAGCATCTCCGCCACCGCGCGCTCCGTGCGCCCCGGACGCAGGAACGGCGTCACTTTCTCGAACAGCTCCTCGGTGATGCGGATCGCCTCGCGCATGCGCTTGAGTTCTATCGCGGTCTTGCGGCTGCGCAACGCGGCGATGATCGGCGCGGCAGAGATGAGCCGCTGGCGGTATGGCGAGCGGGAGAGCGCGGCGGCCAGTTGCAGGTACATCCCATGCGTAAGGCCATCGGAGGCGACATCGCCAAGCGAGTAATTGATGGCGATCTGTTGTGGATCGAGTTCACGCATCACCGCGCGCAGGATCGGCGTGATGCCTGCATCGTAGGTGTAGAGCGTGTCATACAACCCCGCCTGGGTGATCAGTCCACCGTCGGGGCCGCCGACGATGGCGATGCGCTTGCCGTCGCGTGTGACGATGAACGCGCTCTGCCAGGTGACGTCGTGTCCGACGATCAGGTCCATCACCGGGTCGGGCGTCTCGGAGGTCTCGCGCGCGAAGGTCAGCCAGCAGTCAACGCGCTGCTCTTCGAGGATGCCTCGCGCCTGCTCCAGCTTCTCCCTTTGTATGGTCGTATCCATGCCAGCCTCCTTGGTCGATAGCAACCTAACGTATGGGCGTTACCCTAACATATTTGAGGAGTGTCGAGCGGAAGTGCGTGTGCCTCTTGACAAATGCTGATTCATCGCTATACTCGTTCTCAACACTCCTATGGCGGCTGATTGTGTGTTCATTGTCTTGCGGAAGTTAGGCCCGTATCGGGCGCTCGTTGGGCGCAATCCAACGCTGATCTGAACAGGAATTGTTGATCTGTGTGGTCATGAGTCTGCGCGACCGCGCAGCCTTTCGTCAAGGAATGGCGACGGCCAGACGATCACTGACGGTCATTGACGATCACTCAAGAGCGAGACAAGCGCCCTCGACGGGCAATTGCTGGCGTGACACACCCTGAAAGGATGATCCAGGGCCCTTGAAATGAGGCGCCAGGCTCATAGATCAGGCTCGAAGAAAGGAGGAACGCGCGACTCGCCGCCTTGCGTTGTACGGGTTACTGGATCAGGCTCCGCCGCGAATACGCGTTGCTTGCGCATTCGCGTTGCCAGCGCTTTTCAGCCAGTGAATGACCGGATCGCCGCTCGCGCTGTTCTTGCGGGTGTCATGTGAGAGCGCTGTTGCTCTCCAGATGCGAGACGGAAAACAGAAGGGATGTCCATGCAGGTCATCCTTTTCACAAGGAGAAGCATCACGGTGAAACGCTTTCGCATAATCGGTGTATCCCTGGTCATCCTGGCCACGCTCACGGCCGTGGTCGCGCTTGCTCTAACCATGTTTGTTCCGGCTGTTCAGGCGCAACCTGGTGGGACGGAAGTGTTCCATGGCCGGGCTCACCCTGTTCGTGGCGCAAGCCCCCAGTCTGTCACCAATAGCCTGATGACCTATCATGGCGGTCCCATCTCGTCCGCGCCCAAGGTGTACATTAACTACTGGGGCAGCCAGTGGAACACCGGCTTCTCGACCGGCGGCTACACGAGCGCTCAGGCCCAAACCTACATCAATGGCTTCTTCGGCAACGTCGGCGGCAGCTCCTGGGGCCAGATCGACGTCCAATATTGCCAGGGAGTTGCGGTGGGGACGACCAATTGCGGTTCCAGTGGAACGCACGTCGGCAACCAGACCGGACTGCTCGGCGGGACGTGGGTTGATACCACCTCGCTTCCGCGGCGCATCACCCAGACCAGCATCGCCAACGCCGCGACCCGGCTCATGAACCACTTCGGCTACAGCGCCAACGCCATCTACTTTGTCATGACTCCCAGTGGCCACTCGATGAGCGGCTTCGGCACGCAGTGGTGCGCCTGGCACGACAACGTCAACACCAGCTTTGGGCAGATGGCCTACGCCTATCAGCCCTACAGCCCGAACGCTGGCACGAGTTGCGGCATGAACTTCGTCAACGGCACGAACAACAGCTTTGGCAACGGGTATTTCGACGGGTTCTCCATCACCGCCGGCCATGAATGGGCCGAGGCCGAGACCGATATGACCCCCAGCACGTCGATCGCGTGGCAGGGTCCGGGCGGCGGCAGCGATGAGAACGCCGACAAGTGCGCCTGGAACAACAACGGTGGCACGTCCACCAACATCAGCCTGGGCGGCCATAACTACGCCGTGCAGCCGATCTGGAGCAACAACTCCACGACGGGAACCGGCAGCCACTGTGTGACGTCACACACCTAGCGCGTCGTTTCTGTTCCTGGACGAGGAGGGAGTGTGGGGTCTGCGCCCCGCTTTCCCTTCTCGTGCCTGTTGACGGCCCTTGTCTCTTTATCACTGGCGCATTTCACGTGCGACGAAGATCAGGGCGGCTGGGTGTGAGGGTAGCGCTGTGATGGATGCCACTTCAGGAAGGCCGAGCCGGAAGCAAAACAAGCGCTACAGATTAGCGTCCAGTGTGATGCTGTGTGGGCTGCTGATCCTGCTTGGAATGATGGCTAGTGGGTGCGCATCCACATCCAGCGCGGCAAGCCCGCAACTGCGCTGCACGGTGCGGATCGCGCCCACCGGGGTGGATGTCATTCAGACCCTCCTGCAATGCACAGTCACCAACGCGCCGCAGAATGACACACACTTCACGCTCCACTATGCGCTGGTAGACGACGCAGGGAAGCCGCTCCCAGCATTTGACGCGCCGTGCGAGGGCGCGCTTGCCCACGGGACCGGAACATGCCAGCAGACCTACTCGGTCGTGGCGCCCAAATCGCCAACCGACAGCAGCGTCGCGGGCGAGACGCTGCCAAGCCATACCGCGCTCGGCCCTGTGACTCCCACAGAGACATCGTAGGGGCCTCTCCGCAGCCGACGCGCTATTGGCGGCTCCAGATGCCGCAGATCATGGTGTCTTGCGAGCAAGGAAAACCTCGCGTGAGAGGCGTTCCTCGCCAGCGAGGATCTGCGCGGTCGTGTAGAAGCGTTGCAGGCGGTCGAACGTCTCCTGCCCCTCCCGCACAATCACCTCCGTCCGGCGCGCCTCCCGCGCCCGCACCCGCCGCGCGCCGATCAGCGTCACGTTCGCCGTCGCATCTTCCTCGCGCTCCAGCGCTAACCCCGCCTGTTGAATCAGCCGCGCATTCTCGCCAAGCGGCGCGAAGAACGCCAGCCCCATCGAGCTACGAACCGTGATCTCCTCGCTGGAGATGATGCCCGTCACTACGAGCGGATCGGTGAAGAGCAGACGTCCACCTGACTTGAGCATGCGTCGCCACTCGCTCAGGACCGCCAGCCGGTCGGGCATATGATTGATAGCGTCGATGCACATAATAGCGTCGAAGGTCTCATCAGCGAATGGCAATGGCTGGCTCGCGTCGGCCCGCTGGAAAGCCGCGCGCCCGGCCAGATCAAGCTCCTGCGCCATACGGTTCGCCTGCGCCACGCCGTGTGCGTCGATATCGACGCCGGTTACTCGCGCACCACTCTCTCTCGCCAGGAAGAGCGCGGGGCCACCAGAGCCGCAGGCGACCTCCAGCGTATGGCTCGCCGGCGCGAGGTCTAGCCAGGTGAGCCATACGCGATACTCGTCCGCGGTCAGCCAGCTATTCTGCCCAATGTCCTCGCCGTAGATCTCCCGCCGCAGTTGCGCGCTCACCGGGTCATCGAACAGGCTGTAGGTCGTGCTATATCCACCTTCTGGCTGACTCATGCGATCCTCTGTTTCACGAAGTACTGCGGACTGGCGCTCTATGCTGAGCCAAGTATAGTAAAATTTCACAAGCGTCGCAGGTGTTATTGCGAGCGCGTGCTGATATCGAGGAGCGGCGAGGATGGACGACGAGACAGCCTGGCATGACGTGGCGGGGACGGCGAACGATCCGAACGCGCTGTGTGGGCGTCGCGTGCTTGTCATGGGACTGGGGCTGCTCGGCGGGGGTGTCGCGGCGGCGCGCTATGCGGCGAAGATGGGCGCGGCGGAGGTCGTCGTCACCGACCTGCGCCCGGCGGAGACGCTGGCCGAGAGCGTCGCCAAACTCGACGGCCTGCCGATTCGCTACGTCCTTGGACAGCACAAGATGGAGGATTTCACCCGCGCCGAAGTCGTCGTGCGCAACCCCGGCGTGCGGCGCAGTTCTCCCTACCTGGAGGCGGCGCGCGCGGCAGGCGCGCGCATCGAGATGGAGATCGCATGGTTCTTTCGCGCCTGCCAGGGGAAAATCGCCGGCGTCACTGGCACACGCGGCAAGAGTACGACGACGACGCTGTTACACGCGATTCTGACCGAGGCGGGGCTGCATCCGCTGCTCGGCGGCAACCTCGGCGGCATCGAGACGCTCTCGTTGCTGCCGGAGATCATGCCCGACCGTTGGGTCGTCCTTGAGCTAGGCAACTGGATGCTGGAGGGGCTGCACACCATCCGCCGCAGCCCGCATCTCGCCATCTTCACCAACCTCCTGCCCGACCACCTCGACGCCTACGACTCGATGGACGACTACGGCGCGGCGAAGAGCGCCATCTTCCGCTATCAGGGCATGGGCGACATCGCCATCTTCAACGCAGACAACGCCTACACCAGGCGCTATGGCGACGAAGCGCCGGGCAGCCACATCTGGTTCTATAGCGCCCAGCGTGGCCTCGCCTGGCCGCGCGCGTATCCCGACCAGTCACGTCCCTTCCCTTACGCTGACGCGATACGCCTGCGTGGCGCGCACAACCTGGGCAACGTTCAGGCGGCGACGCTGGCGGCAGAACTGATCGGCGTGGAGGGCGAGACGATCCACCGCGTGGTGGCGAACTTTGGCGGCGTTCCGCATCGGCTGGAGGTTGTGCGTGAACTGGATGGCGTGACGTGGGTGAATGACAGCGCTAGCACAGCGCCAGTGGCGGGTGTCGCGGCGCTGCGCAGCTTCGAGGAGCCGGTGGTCCTGATCGCGGGGGGTAACTCGAAGAACCTCGATGCCAGCGAGTACGCCGCCGAGGCCGCTCGTTGCGCCAAGCATGTCATTTTACTCAAGGGCAACGCGAGTGAGGGATTTTCTGAGCTGCTACGCGCGGCGGCGGTAGAACAGGGCTGCGCCGACGCCGAGACGTTTATCTCTGGGCCATATGATGACCTCGCGGCGGCGATCCAGGATGCGCGCGGCGCCGCCGCGCCAGGAGATGTGGTGTTGCTATCGCCCGGCTTCACCAGCTTCGGCATGTTCCTCAACGAGTTCGACCGTGGCGACCAGTTTCGCGCCTATGTGCGTCGCCTGCGCCCGCGCCGCGTGTCATCGCGCCCACTTTGACTGCCTGGGTTCGATGGTGACCGCCACTTTCAGAAACAGATACTGCTCGGCGACGAGGCAGGAAACACCAGCCCAGTTGCTGCGTACCTGGCCCGCCTTCTCGCTCCTCACAGCCGCGCTGGGTTAAAGCGCTGCGGTGGTGGGTGCGGTGATGTGCGCGATTATGATATCTCGCCTTTCTTGCACGGGAAGCGTGATCCCAAATCTCATCGTAGTGATTGCTAGCCATGGTTTCGGCGCCTTGCAGGGTCTCATACGGTCGTACCGGCCCATGGATGACGCGGTGATGACGCGGGGGTTGGCATAGTGATGACACGGCGCTTTCTGATAGCATATGGCTTGTACATGCGCGAAGAGGAGAATCTTGTGCGGCAAAATACCAACGGCGATATTGTCTGGTTTCAATTCGAATCACTGCTATCCCTTGGCGACACGATCACCCACGGCGTCTTCGCGCGGCATGGTGGCGTAAGTTTGACGCCCTACTCCTCACTCAACGCCGGGCCCGCCACTAAGGATGATCTGCACGCGAAGATGGAGAACTACAGCCGCATTTCCGCCGCGTTGCCTGGCCATCCCTTGCTGGTCGGAACGCCCCCTTTACAGGGCAGTGAGATCCTCGAGATTACCAACGATTTCCTGGGCGCCGCCCGACCACCCGCGCTCCTGCTTCCCGGCGGATGCGACGCTTTCATCACCAGGGCGTCGGGAGTTGGGCTTTTCTGGGCTGTGGCCGATTGCGCCGTCATTCTGCTCGTCGATTCCAAGCGCCGCGCGATTGGGCTTGCGCATGCTGGCTGGCGCGGTACTCGTGACGCGATCGTCATCAAGACACTGCGCTGTATGGAAGAGGTATATGGTACTGACGCAGCGGATCTGCATGTCGCCATTGGGCCGACAATTGGTCCATGCTGTTATGAGGTTGATGAACGCCTACGCACCGAGTTCGCACAGAATGCGTTTGCGGACGCGCACGCTCAATTCAGTGTCATACAGGGAGAAGATGAGGATGGCGCCACGCGTTCATCCCTTCGACTCGATCTGGCGGAATCCAATCGCGCGCAACTGATCGCCGCCGGGGCGCCAGAAGACCGTATCGAGATGAGCGGACTCTGCACGGGAACGCGGCGTGACCTGTTCTTTTCTCATCGGATGGAGCATGGGCGGACAGGACGATTCGCCGTCGTCCTCGGCTTGCGCTGATCCACATTGCCCTACACCTGACAGACCAAAGGAGCCGCCGCATATGGCGTTCACGTTAGGAGACCTGCTCGACCGCCTTCCCAACGATTGGGGCGCGCCTCTGCTAAATAGCGCCAGTTCAAACACCATCGAGGTCACAGGCGTCGCCGAAGACTCACGCCGAGCAAGGCCAGGAACATTCTTTGTGGCGCATGCCGGTCACGGCTCCGATGGCCACCGCTTCATCGCCGCAGCCATCGCCGCAGGCGCGACCGCCATCGCGGGCGAGCTACCGGTAGAGGACCTGCCAAAGCCGTTGCTTGACAATATTCCCTATTGGCAGGTAGCAGATGGCCGCCAAACATTTGCCCTCCTGTCCGCCGCCTTTTTCGACTTCCCCAGCCACAAGATGATCGTTGTGGGCGTGACCGGCACCGATGGAAAGACCACGACGAGCACCCTCGTCCATAGTATCCTTAGCGCCCATGGTCTGCGGACCGGCCTGATTTCGACCATTGCGGCGCGTATTGGCGCGAAGCGACTCGACACAGGCTTTCATGTCACCACCCCCGAGGCTTTTGACTTGCAAGGGTACCTCGCTCAGATGGTTGAGGCAGGTTGCCAGGCGGCGGTTATTGAAACGACCTCCCATGCCCTTGATCAGGCGCGCGTCGCGCAGATTGATTATGACGTGGCGGCTGTCACCAACGTGACCCACGAGCACCTCGACTGGCATGGTTCATGGGAAAATTATCTGGCCGCCAAAGCGCGTCTCTTTCAATCGCTTGAAACGTCGGCGCGCAAACTCGGCGTAAGTAAAACGGCCGTGCTCAATCTCGACGATCAATCCTATCCGACTCTTGCCAGCTGCTGGGCTGAGCGAACCGTCACCTACACGCTTGGCGAGCAAGCGGCTACTTGCCATGCCAGAGATATTCGCGTCGGACGTGATGGCACGCGGTTTGCGCTCATCACGCCTGGGGGCGAAATTCCCATTCACCTCCGCCTCTATGGACGCTACAACGTGGCGAATGCGCTTGCAGCAGCGGGCGTTGGGCTCGCGCTTGGGGCGCCGCTTCCCGCCATTGCCAAGGGGCTCAATGCGGTGAAGCGGATTCGGGGTCGCATGGAGTGGGTATATAGTGGCGCGTTCGACGTTGTCGTCGATTTTGCTCATACTCCGCACGCCCTAGAAGAGACCATCCAGCTTGCGCGCGATCTGCGAGGAAAAGATGGCCGCGTGGTGCTCGTGTTTGGCTCTGGCGGTCTGCGCGATGTCGAGAAGCGCGCCATGATGGGGCGAATCGCCTGCGCCGCCGACTTCAGCGTGATCACCGCCGAGGATCCACGCACCGAGGATGTCAACGACATTATCGAGGAGATCGCGAACGGCTTTGCCGCTGGTGGGGGTGTTGAGGGCGTCAATTTCATCCGTGTGCCGGACCGGGCGGAAGCCATCTCCACCGCCATACAAGGTGCGCGCGCCGGCGATATCGTTGTGACCTGCGGCAAAGCGCACGAGAAATCCATGTGCTACGGGACCACCGAGACGCCATGGGATGAGTTTGCCCAGATCAGAAAAGCCCTGCGCAAACGAGGACTCCTGGCGTCGCCGGGCGCAAAGTCTCAGCCGGTCGCCCAGGCAAACGCCGGGACAAGGGGCGATCGGCCCGCGACGAAGAGAGCAAGATCCGCAAGATGAACGGCAGCCAACGCGCTGATGTGAGACTGGCGTGGCAGCGATCGAACAACTACGCGCTGGCAGTTCAGGACGCGCGAGGGCGCCGCTCCGGGAGCGGTTATCCTGCGCTGCTCTCACCCACACCCTGTAGCGTCCTCTGAAACGCCTCTCCTCGCGGCTCAGCCAAGAACCGAGCGCAACGCCGAGCGCGCCGCATAGTAGCCGCACATCCCGTGGACGCCACCACCCGGCGGAGTGGACGACGAGCAGATGTACAGCCGCTTGTTCGGCGTCGCATAGGGGTCCAGCCGCGCGACCGGACGGGTGAAGAGCTGACCCAAATCCTGCACGCCACCGTTGATGTCTCCGCCGATGTAGTTGGCGTTGTACGCTTCCATCTCCGCCGGATTCAGCGTGTGTCGCGCCAGGATGCGGTCGTGGAACCCCGGCGCTAAGCGCTCGATCTGCGCCTCGATGCGCGCCGTCATGTCCACTTCGCAGCCGTTGTGAACGTGGCAGTACGCCCAGGCAGTGTGCTTTCCTTCCGGCGCGCGCGTCGCATCGAAGAGACTCTGCTGCGCCAGCAGGACGAAGGGCCGCGCAGGGACGATCCCACGCGACACACTTTGCTCGGCGAAGGCGATCTCCTCCAGCGTCCCGCCAATATGAACTGTGCCTGCGCGAGCGCATGTGGCATCCTTCCAAGGAATCGGCCCATCCAGCGCGTAGTCCACCTTGAAGACGCCCGGCCCGTAACGGTACGTCTCCAGTCGCTGACGATACCCCTCTGGCAGCGCATCCCCGGCGATGCGCAACACCTGGCGCGGCGTCACATCGAAGAGAACGGCGCGTGAACCGGGCAGTTCGCGCAGTTCCGTCACCTCGACGCCGGTGACGATCTTGCCGCCGAGCGAGCGCAGGTGCGCCGCCAGCGCGTCCACAAACGCCTGCGATCCACCTTTAGGGAACGGCCAGCCGATGAGATGCCCCAGCGTCCCCAGCACGAGCGCGATCGCGGCGCTGACCGGCCGCTCCAGCGGCAGCATCGCGTGCGCCGCCATCCCGCCAAAGAGCGCGCGAGCGCGTTCCCCGTGAAACGTCCGCTCAGCGAGCATATGCGCGGGCTGCAAGGCGCTGACCGCAAAGCGCGCCATCCGCAGCGAGATTCCTGGATGGGCGAGGTGAAATCCCGGTCGCAAGGGGCCGAGGATGCCCTGCGCCAACTCATCCCACTCCTCCACGAACGGCGTGAAG
>DATAOM010000524.1:0-3056 GCA_036265775.1 Ktedonobacterales bacterium
GAAGACCACGAAGGGCGACTTGCCGCCCAACTCCAGCGAGAGGCGCTTGCCGCTGCCCGCCGTCGCCTGCCGCAGCTTGCGGCCCACGTCGGTCGAGCCGGTAAAAGCGATCTTGTCGATACCCGGATGCCCCCCCAGCGCATCGGCCTGCCGCCCGGCGTCGTCAACATTATCACCGGCGACGGCCGCACCGGCGACGCGCTCGTGCGCCATCCTGACGTGGATAAGATTGCCTTCACCGGCTCGACAGAGGTCGGGCGCATCATCCGCCGCGCGACGGCTGGCAGCGGCAAGCGCCTCTCGCTGGAACTTGGCGGCAAGTCACCCTTCGTGGTCTTCGACGACGCCGATCTGGACTCGGTCGTCGAGGGCGTGGTGGACGCGATCTGGTTCAACCAGGGCCAGGTTTGCTGCGCTGGCTCGCGTCTGCTCGTCCAGGAAACCGTCGCGCCGGTCCTGCTCGATAAGCTGCGCGCGCGCATGGAGAAGTTGCGCGTCGGCGATCCGCTGGACAAAGCAGTGGACATCGGGGCGATCATCGCGCCGGTGCAACTGGAGAAGATTCAGCGACTCGTGCAGCAGGGCGTGGACGAGGGCGCGCAGATGTGGCAGCCGAGTTGGGCCTGTCCGACCGACGGCTATTTCTTCCCGCCGACGCTCTTCACCGAGGTCTCGCCCGCCGCGACCATCGCGCAGGTCGAGATCTTCGGCCCCGTCCTCGTCTCGATGACCTTCCGCACGCCCGCCGAGGCCGTGGCGTTGGCGAACAACACCGCGTATGGCTTGGCCGCGAGCGTCTGGAGCGAGAACGTCAACCTGGCGCTGGATGTGGCGCGCAAGATTCAGGCCGGCACGATCTGGGTCAACTGCACCAACGTCTTTGACGCCGCCTCCGGCTTTGGCGGCTACCGCGAGAGCGGCTACGGGCGTGAGGGTGGCCGCGAGGGGCTGTGGGAGTATATGCGCCCGGTGTGGGAGCATGCAGGCGCTACCGCGTCTGACGCGCAACTGGTTGATGGGCAGCGCGCAAATGGAACTGGCAAGGGCAAGAAGAAAAAGGCCGCCGAAGCCGCGCTGGAGCTTGCCCCCAACGGCCACGATACCAACGGACATAGCGCGAACGGACACGCCGCGCCAGACGACATCACTGGGTGGCCCGCGCTCGACCGCACGCCCAAGCTCTTCATCGGCGGCAAGCAGGCGCGACCCGACAGCGGCTACAGCAGACCCGTCCTCGGCCCGCGCGGCGACTACCTCGGCGAGGTCGGCGAGGGCAACCGCAAGGACATCCGCAACGCCGTCGAGGCGGCGCACGCGGCCAGTGGCTGGGCCAGCGCTACCGGACACCTGCGCGCGCAGATTCTCTACTACCTTGCAGAGAACCTTTCGACCCGCGCCGAAGAGTTCGCTGAGCGCATACTCAGCATGACTGGCTGCGGGCGCGATGACGCGACGCGCGAGGTGGAGGCGAGCATCGAGCGGCTCTTCACCTACGGCGCCTGGGCCGACAAGTACGACGGCGCGATTCATTCCACGCCGATGCGCGGCGTGACGCTGGCGACGCACGAGCCAATCGGCGTCATAGGCCTGATCTGCCCCGACGAGCGCCCGCTGCTCGGCTTTGTCTCGCTCATCGCGCCCGCCATCGCGATGGGCAATACCGTGATCGCCGTTCCCTCCGAGCGCCACCCCTTGAGCGCGACGGACTTCTACTCCGTGCTGGAAACCTCGGATGTTCCGGCTGGCGTCGTGAACATCGTGACCGGCGTATGCGCGACGCTGGCGAAGGTGCTCGCCGAGCATGACGACGTGGACGCGATCTGGAGCTTCGGCTCCGTCGAGGGCGCGCGCATCGTCGAGTCAGCGTCCACCGGCAACATGAAGCGCACGTGGACCAACTACGGCCACTCGCGCGACTGGCTGGACGCGACGCAGGGCGAGGGGCGCGAGTTCCTGCGCGAGGCCACGCAGGTCAAGAACATCTGGGTCCCTACCGGCGAGTAGCGGTGACTCAAGGAACGAATTGTGCCATATCTCAACAAAGCCGCCCGTGCGGCGCGACAACGGGAGCGCGAGGCTGCGCAGAAGGCAAAGGAAGACGCCTGGAAAGCCAAGGTGGACCCGCACTTTGCCTTCCTGCGTGAGCAATACTCGTTCGAGATCACTCAGACATACTGGTCGTCCTGGGTGACACGCGTTCGCTACGAGACACCTTTGACTGCGGTTGATGTCGAGCGTAGCGCCGAGGACTTCCGAGTCGAGGTCTTACTCATACGCAAAGTTGAGGGCGAGGTTCCTAAGTATCCAATCTTCGTCACGGCGGTCGATATCATGCATCACTTCAGGCTAGACGAAGTGTTGGAGGAACGCTCGCCTGAGGCGCTCGCGGAGGTACGGGCCACGAGGGGCTTAGGCGAAGAGCAGATCGACGCTGGCCTCACGATCTCAGCTAAAGCGCTCGAAAAGTACGCCACTGACATTCTCCAGGGAGACTTCTCACTTTTCGCAAAGATGGAGGCGAAGGTGAGGGCCTATCTGCGAGAGCATCCTGAGGTAATCACTGTCTATGTGCCAGCGGACACGCCGCCAGAGCGTATAGCGCAGATTGAACGAGAGGCTGGTGACCCAAGCGGGAAAGTGCCAGTTATCGTCCGCAAGTACCAGCCACCCACGCCGAACCACAAGAAGCAGCCTAGTGATACGGAGCAGCCGCGATCATGAGCAATCCTGATGGCCCGGCCAGCGATCCCCTCGTCGAGATGGGCTGGCGCAAGATCTGGTGGGCCGAGCGCCACATGCGGCTGCTAAAACGCCTGCGTGAGGAGTTCGAGCGCACGCAGCCCTTCGCTGGGATGACCATCGGCATGTGCATCCACGTCGAGCCGAAGACCGCCGTCCTCTGCAACGTCCTGCGCGCAGGCGGCGCAAAGCTCGTCATCACCGGCAGCCCCGGCACGACCAAGGACGACGTCGCGGCGGCGCTGCGTTCCATCGGCGTGACCGTGCTGGGACGCGAGAGTGAGAGCAGCGCCGAGCATCTGGAGAACATCCGCGAG
>DATAOM010000525.1:0-3736 GCA_036265775.1 Ktedonobacterales bacterium
AAGAGCCGCGCGTCCTCCCAGCGCATGAAGAGCCGCCGTCCCCATTCTGTGCGCCAGACGACGCCGTCCGCGTTGAGGATGACCCCAGTTGGGCGGGCGAGAGCCGCAGGCAAAAGAAATCCAATGATCAACGCCGGATATGACATCTGCAAGACTGGCAAGAAATAGGTTGAAAACTGGGAGTTTGTAATGACAACGGGCCAGCTAATGAACGCCGAATTGTAGGGATCAGGCGAAGGGTTCAGCGCCAAGAAGATCACAACGATAAGGTAGACGAGCATGATAAAGCCAGCAAAAGCGACGAACCATCGCGCGCTGCGACGCCATTTCCGTGTGACTCGCCACATGACCTCCAGCGGCGCAACGGTCACGTCAGGCGCTTTTGCAGGATCGGGGGTCGCCTTCGCGAGCGGCATCAGATCCGCGGTGCCTTTGAGCGCGCGCCTGCGCATCCACTTGCGCCGCTGCGCATAGTACGCGCTTATCCCTATGCCAATCGCGAACAGCAGAAACAACCCACCCACAGCGAACATCAGGTAGGAGTCATTTGTGCGGTGAAACTCTTCCTCGAATTGGTAGCTCTCGGGCGCCCAAGACAAGATGGCGAGACCAGCGAAGTAGGAAAGCGCCGCCGCGCCGACAAGGCGCAATTCCCAGAAGCGATCAAAGAACGGCATATCTCACACGATCTTTGCAGGCAGTCACAACGTCGAGCGGGGCAAGCGTATCATGATAGGTCATGGTATGCAATCAGCAGCGATACAGCGCTCTGCGCCAGGCAAAAAGAAAGGGCGCGTCCCATCGCTGGGGCGCCCCCTGTGTCATCTCGTCACCCATAGTTCTTCACTTAGGGAAGGGAGCCAGGAGGAGAGGTTTCGGGATGGAGAAATCCCGCCAGGATCTCCAGGCTATCCACGAGGCGTGGCCCCGGACGGCTGAAGTACGCCGCGCCATCCACCACATGCACGCGCCCGTCCTGGACCGCTGGCAGCTCCGCGTAGCCCGGCCGCGCTTCGAGAATCGGCAAGTCCTGCCGGGCGCGCTCCTCGGAGAAGCCGCAGCACGAGATCACGATCACCTCTGCTTGCGCCGCGTGAAACGCCTCCCACTCAATGCGCACGGCGTCCTGTCCCCGCCGCCCCAGCGGGTCGCGCCCACCGGCAATCTCCACCAGTTCAGGATTCCAGTGGCCGCCGCAGAAGAGCGGATCGATCCACTCCAGGAAGCCGACGACTGGATGCTCGGTGGCCGCCTCCGCTCGCTTGCGCACGTCGTCGATCCGCGCGCCCAAGCTCATGACCAGCGCCTCGGCCTCCGGCTGGCGTCCCGTCGCCTCGCCCACCTGCTCGATGCAGCGCAGCGTCTCGTCCAGGCTCGTCGGCTCCAGGTTCAGCACGGCTGGTTTCTTCTCTAACCCGCGCACCGCGTCGAGCACCTCGTCGTAGGCCACAGCGCAGACCTCGCAGAGCGCCTGCGTCACAATTAGATCCGGCGCGAGCTGGCCCAGCAGGTCACGATCTATCGTGTAGAGCGAGTGCGCCGGACTCTCGATCTCCGCGCTCACCGCCGCGTCAATCTCCCCGCTGCTCATGTCCGGCGCGAGGCGGCTGCGTGTGAGTATCGGCTTCGTCTGCGCCTCCGGCGGGTAGTCGCACTCATGCGTCACCCCCACCACATCTTCGCCCAGGCCGAGGGCGAAGAGAATCTCGGTCGCGCTCGGCAGCAGCGAGACGATGCGCATAGATGGCTCCCTCCAGCGTTCGTGGCGCTCAGTCGTTGGTGTTATTCTTACGCTGACGCGACCGCCGCCGCAAGAGGTCTGTCAGCAGCGTGTCGGCGGTCTCGGCGTCGGGGCCGTTGTCGCCAATGTGCAGATCGCTCGTCAGCGTGTCTTCCGCGAGAGCGGGCGCATCATGGTTGTGCGGCTCTTCTTCACGCGCCAGCGCGTCGTCAAGCATCTCGGTCGCCGCATACGCGCGCAACGCTTTGGCGATCTGCTCCAGCGGTCCAGCCAGCCCGCCAGTCAGCGCCTCGCGCCGCAGTCGCTCCTCGCGCTGATGCAACGCGTTCATGGATTGGGCCAGCGCCGCCGAGGTCGCGGCTACCTGCGCGAGGAACGGAAGCGCGTCGTGCAGATCAGGCGCGAGATAGTACCGCTCGACACAGTTCAGGTTAACGACAATCAGGATGCGCTCGGCGACTGGCGTGGCATGTGAGGCGCTTTCGGCTGGATGCCGCTCGTAGACGCGCGCCGTCAGCTCCGTCCCCGAGACGCCCCATGCTGTGGCGACATGCGGAAAGCCTGCCTGCTCTAGCTGTTCCTCGAACGAGCCTGGAAGCTCCTTGTCCGCCGTGGCTCCATACGCCGTAATCACGCCATTGCTGATGCGATAGGTGAATTCCGCTGGAAAGAGGCCATAGACCAACGGCCCCAACGCTGGAGTGGACGCATGGGCCTCCACAGGCCGTTTGTTCTCAGCGGGCATCGTCTCTACTCCTCGCCGCTCTGGCGGCTGTATGCGCTATATGGGATCGACACGCACATCGCGCGTCATATGTCGTCGTATCTCGTCGGGAGAGATCAGTCGCGGCGCATGGAGGTCACGAGGCCGAGCCCTACGGCGTAGATCACGACGCCCGCGCCGATGCCCAGCCCGGCGATGAGCAAATCCTGTCCCGTTCCCTGCGCCAGCCATGCGAAGAAGGCGCGAAACGCCATGAAGACGATGAGGACCATGCTCGCCGCCATCAGGATGTAGCCCACGACCCTGCGCATGCCTGCCTCGCTTGCTCTCAATAGCCGCTACATTCGCCGCATGCAATCGTAACACCGATGGCGGGCAAACAACAGGATTCAGTGTATGTAACGCACGACCCGCCATCTTGTCCCTCTCGTCGCCACTGCAACGTCTCCAAATCAGGGCCATTCTAGAGAGATTTCTGTGTGAGGCAAGCGTAGTCATCGGAGTATACTGATACAGAATGGCCTCGATCTGAGGCTATCTCCGGCGCCGTCACGATTCAACCACGATTCAACCACGATTCAACCACGATTCAACGGCGCGTGTGCGACACGCCAGTCGCTTTCTTTAGGAACCCATGCACGAAAAAAGCCTTGCTACCCTCGAATATCCCAAGATTATCGCCCGGCTTGTGGACGAGGCGGCATTCTCCGCGAGCAAAGAGCTTGCGCGCGAATTGACGCCCAGCCCGCATCCAGCCGAGGCGCGCCGCCGTCTGGATTACACCACCGAGGCGCGGCGCCTGCTCGATCTGCGCCCCGATGTAGGCGTGCGCGGCGCGCGCGACATTCGTCCGCAGGTCGCCGCCGCCATGCGCGAGGCAACGCTTTCGCCAGAGAACTTGCTCGAAGTGCTAGCCACCGCGCGCTCCAGCGCGTATCTGGGCCGGATGATGCGCCGCCTGGACGAGGGCTTGCCCCTGCTTGGCGCGCTTGCCCGCGACCTGCCGGAGCGTCCGCAGCTTGAATCGCGCATCGGCGAGAGCATTGGCGAGGATGGCGCCGTGCTTGACTCCGCCTCGCCTGCCCTGCGTCGCATCCGCAGCGAGCTACGCACCGCGCAGCAGCGCTTGCAGGACCGCCTCGGCACGCTCGTCAACGAGTTTCGTGGCGCGCTGCAGGAGGGGCTGATCACGCAGCGGGGGGGACGTTACGTGCTGCCGGTGCGCGCCGAAGCCCGCTCGCAGGTGCGCGGCATCGTCCACGACCAGTCAA
>DATAOM010000526.1:0-13152 GCA_036265775.1 Ktedonobacterales bacterium
TTGTAGCCTTGCTCGCAGGGCGGTATACCGACGCCGTCCTCCTCTTCCTCGCGTTAGCGGCGAGCGAACTCTTCGTTCAGGCGACTAAATTGCTGGTAGCGCGGCCACGTCCGCCGCTCGAAGATGCGCGCATCGTGCAGACGGGATTTAGTTTTCCCAGCGGGCACGCCGCCCTGGCAGCCGCGTTTTATGGGACGGCCGCCTATCTCCTGGCGCGGGGGGCGCGCTGGAGTGCGCTCAAGGTCTTCGTGGGGAGCGCGGCTGCGCTTCTCGTCGTTGGGATCGGGATCTCGCGCATCTACCTAGGGGTGCATTATCCTACCGATGTGCTCGCTGGTTGGACGCTCGGCGTCTTCTGGCTGGCAGTTATCGTGTTGACGGAGCATGTGTGGGCTGTACGCGCACACTTTCACCTTCCGCGACTACCTGTACGACTGCCGCGCGCGGTTATCGTCGCTGTCGCCGGCGTCTTGACGCTGGTCTCTGTTGGGTACCTCGCCATTACCTACGCCGACATCCCACCACCGCTTCCCGAGGCCGCGCAGACGACAACAGTGATCGCGCCAGCGGAGGTGGAGACAACCGTGGAGACGCGATTACCCCATTACACGGAGGGGTTAACCGGGCGGTTGCAGGAGCCAGTGAGCCTGGTATTCGTCGGAACACGGGCGCAGCTCGAGCAGAGTTTCCACGCCGCTGGGTGGACAGAAGCGCAACCGTTTGGCTTCAACGCGGTTCTGGGAGGGATATCGGCGGCGCTCGGACAGCGCGGCGATCCAGCCGGTCCGGTCACACCTTCTTTCCTGGCGGACGAGCCAAATGCGCTGGCCTTTAACCTGCCGGTCGGCGACACTTTTGCTCAGCGTCACCACGTCCGCATCTGGAGCACCTCGGTGCAAACGAGCGATGGGCAACCCATCTGGCTGGCGACGGCGAGCTTCGACCAGGGATTTGAACTGGCGCACAATACGTGGCTGCCGACGCACCAGATCGCTCCCAACGTCGACACGGAACGAGCATTTGTCGTCAGCAGCCTGCAAACGGCTGGCGACGTGGCGCAGAGCGATACTATCCAGTTAGTCCCCGCTGAGTTTGGCTACAACTTCGACGGCGACCCATTCTTTACCGATGGACAGGCGGTGCTCATTACGCTGCCAACAGCGCTGTAGGCGCCTCGACCTGCGCATGGCTGAATAGACTCCTGCCACAGCCTTCGCGCGCCTATTTGAGTATTTGCTGGGCGACGACGATCTTCTGGATCTGGTTCGTGCCCTCGTAGATCTGCGTGATCTTGGCGTCGCGGAAGAGTTTCTCAACCGGATACTCGCGGATGTAGCCGTAGCCGCCGAAGATCTGTACGGCGTCGGTCGTCACCTCCATCGCCACGTCCGAGGCAAAGTTCTTGGCCATGCTACTTTCGTAGAGGAAGGGACGGCCCGTCTCCGTGACCTTCGCCGACCACCAGGTCATCAGCCGCGCCGCCTGCACCTTCGTCGCCATGTCGGCAAGCAAGAACTGGATCGCCTGATTGTGAGCGATAGGCTTGCCGAACTGCACGCGCTCCTTGGTGTAATCGCGGGCATACTCATATGCGGCGCGCGCGATGCCCAGCGCAATCGCAGCCACCATCGGGCGTGAGCGGTCGAGCATGGTCATCGCCAGCTTGAAGCCGCTGCCCTCCTCACCAAGCCGGTTCTCCACCGGCACGCGCACATCGTCCAGCAGCACCTCGCCGGTGTGCGAGCAGCGGATGCCGAGCTTTTTCTCCTTCTTGCCGCCACTGACACCGGGCGTGTCGCCTGGCACGATGAATGCCGTGACGCCGCGATGGCCGAGCGTGCGATCTACTGTCGCGAAGATGACATAGAGATCGGCGATGCCGCCGTTGGTGATGAAGCGCTTTGCGCCGTTGAGGATATAGTGGTCACCCTCGCGCCGCGCGGTGGTCGTCATTGCCGCGACATCCGAGCCAGCCTCCGGCTCGGTCAGCGCCATCGCGCAGAGGCCGTTGCGCTGCACGATCGGCTTGAGCAGGCGTTGCTTTTGCTCGTCTGTTCCCGCCAGCAGGATCGGGATGCTCGCCAGATGTGTGCCGCCGAGGACTGTGGCAACGCCGCCGCACCCCCAGGCCAGTTCCTCGGTGATGATGCAGTTGGTCAGTTCGTCGGTGATGCCGAGGCCGCCAAGCCCTTCAGGAAAGGCGAAAGTCGTCAGGCCCAACTCGCCCGCCTTCTTCACCAAGTCCCAGGGAAACTCCTCGCGCTCGTCCAGTTCCGCCGCGACGGGGCGAATCTCCTCCTCGGCGAAGGTGTGCGCCAGCGCCTGAATCTCGCGCTGCTCATCGCTGAGAGTGAAGTCAATACTCATGGCTTGGCGCTCCTTACGAAATGGTCAGGCGTCAGGATACACTTCGCGCTTCAGCGCGGCGGCCAGGCGCAAGCTTTGCTTGGTCCAGACCGGCGTCTTCGGATGAGCCATAATAGCATCGAACGTCATCCATTCGACGCTTGCCACTTCGGCGGGATCGAGCGCGCGCGGCTCACCAGATTCGTAACGGCAAAGAAAGACAATATCGATCACTGGAAGGCCATCATCGGCGATGAATGACTTGCTTTCCACGTAGCGCATGGTCTGAGCGACAGTCACACCAACCTCTTCGGCGATCTCGCGCCGGAGCGATTCTTCAAGGATGTTGTCTGCCACCCCTGCGCGCTCTACCTTGCCCCCAACGAACGAGAGCGTTCCCGCCGCGTGCGCTTCCTCGGCGCTGCGCAGGATCATCAGCCATGTGTCGCCGTGAACGATTGCGGCTTCGACATTGACCACGTAGGTTTCGTCACTCATGCTCCACCCATTTGGAGACGCTGGTTCCGAGGCCTCGGAAGGCCATTCCGGCGCGTCGACTGCAAATCATCATCTGTGGCGCCCAGCACAGGCGCCTGATCCCATCCTATCACGATGGCAGCGCAACCATCGCTTAACTGCGTCTCGCCTTCGACGCTGTCTTGACCGCTGACTTCTTCTCGGCGGAAACCAGCGCGTGGGCGATCTTTGGCAGCGAGACGTCGTAGCGATACTGGACGCTCATGTGGCCGTCGTCGAACTCTTCATACTCGAAGGGAACGCCGCGCTCGGTCAGCCGCTTCGCCATCAGTCGTGCGCCGAAGTGCAGCGAGAACTCATCACGATTGCCACAATCCATGTAGAGCAGGCGCATCCCGCGCAGGCTCTGCTCGTGGCGGTCGAGCAACTCGATGGGGTCCCACTCCAGCCAGCGCGCCCAGACCTCGGGGATGCGCTCGCAGGTATACAGATCCATTGGCAGGCCAATACTCAGCGGCGCGGAGGCGTCGGGCGAGTAGCACGCCGCCATCGCCAGGATGTTCAGCGCCTCCATATCCTCGTGCGCGAGCTTCTCGACTGCGCCGATCTTCTCCGCAGTTCGCCGCCACCACTCCTCGACGCTGCCCGCACGATTGATGGCGTTGCAAAAGGCCGGAAAATCTCTGGCATAGCACAGGTCGAAGTACATATCGCCGCTATGGCAGGCGAGCGCGCCGAAGACTTCGGGATGGCGCATGCCCAGAATCATCGAGCCGTAGCCGCCGCTGGACTTGCCGAAGACGCCACGCGCTTCCGGCGCCGGAATCGTGCGGTAGTGCGCGTCTACCCAGGGAATCAACTCGTCGATGACATAATCTTCGTAGCGCCCGGTCGCCGCCGAGTTGATATACTGACTGCCGCCATAGCGTGTGAAGCAGTCCGGCAGGATGAAGATGGCGTGCGGCATGCCTGCGGCGTAGAGCGCCTCCAGCCGTTGGGTCAGGTTCGGTCCCCAGGCGGAGTCGTTCAGCATCATGACGCCGCGACCGGTGAAGCCCGTCAGCCCAACGATGACCGGGTAGCGACGGTCGGACGTTTCATAATCGGGTGGCAGCAAAATCGGCAGCCGCCGCGTGGATGGATCGCCGAGCGGATTCTTCGCCAGCGCCTTGCTGGCGATCTCTGGCATCTCGATGGTGACAGGCATGACACAACCTCCGCGCTGGATTCGCGCCGGTGAGCAAGGTGAACAGAGTAAACAAGCGCAGACGCGAGTCTCATGACGCGCCGCCGGTCTTCAATACAAAATTATGGCAGCAGGGCGGCCATTTCATGCAACGCCGCCTCGCGCGTGGTGTAGTGATACGCGCGCAGGCCAGCGTCACGCGCGCCCTCGACATTGACGAGACAATCATCGACAAAGAGCGCTTCTTCTGGCGTGACGCCCAGCCGTTCGGCGGCGAGATGGTAGATGCGCGTGTCCGGTTTCATCAGCCGCTCTTCACACGAGAGGATAAGCATGTCCGCCACTTCGCCAAGGCCCCGGCGCTCATGCAAGGAGTTGCGAGCCTCCGGCCAGGCGTTGCTGAGCAGCGCCGTCTTATAGCGCGGGCGCAACGACGCGACGAACGCGGCCATTGCTTCATCAACCGCTTCGGCGGCGAAAACGTCTTGCGCCAGCTCTCGCACCTCGTTCGCATGTAGCCGGAAGACGCAGGCCAACTCCATCCAGACGTCGGCTCCGGTGGCGAGCCCAATGCTTGCGCGCCAGGAGGCCGGGCAGGAAAATATCTCGCGCGCAAGCTCACCTTCGCGCAAGCCAAGACGCGCCTCCCAGCGGCAGAGGGCGCTGCGATCAACGGTCTGAATGAGCACACCGCCGACATCGAAGATGACCGCTCTAACCGCAGGCGCACGCTCGCCAGCCATTGGTTCCGGCGCCGTCTCCAAGCTAGCGTTGCGCCAGCAGGCGAATCGAGCCAGCATCCACCCTGATACGCAGCCGACCACGCGCCTCTGGAACGAGCGGTCCGCGCGCCCGCGCGCTCATAAACTCACGCTTCCGCTCGACGTTCCAGCCGTCAATGGTGATCGAGCCAGCGTCCACTTGCGCGTCCAGCACGGCGTCAGTGCGCTGTGGCAACGTCAGCCGCGCGTTTCCAGCGTCTACACGCACATCCAACGAGGCGGCCTCGCCCAGTGCGCCATCGATGGTGATGTTCCCTGCGTCTACGCGCGCCTCAGAGCGGTCCATGAACATAACGGCCCGTGTCGTCAGGCTGCCGGCGTCCACTCGCCCCGAGATCTCGCTCGACACCCCACTGATCTCGACGCTTCCGGCGTCCACTTCCAGATCAAGCCTGCATTGCGCCGGAACCTGAATTGTCAGGGCTACGGTAACGACATGTCCGCCAACCTTGGAGGATGGCTGATGAACAGTGACGCGCACCTCCTCCTCACGCTGCTCGGCGGTCACTCGTACGCGCTCGAACGCCTCCAAGCCATTGCCACCCATGAAGACTCCACGGAGTGTCTTGGTCACTTGAACGCCGATGCGCCCCGCCTCACCCGCCGTCACCGTGACAGATCCTGCGGGATTCTTGACGACGAGCGCCGGGCGCTCGCCAACAGCAAACTCGAATGTCTCCTCAGCGCGCTGCGACATCAGCTTCCCTCCCCTTGCCTACACAGTCGGATCGTGGCGCCGCGCTCAACGGCGCGTCACCGCATGATACCCCGCGTCAACGACTGGGGCAACGTTTGATGCGGCGGCGCGTCAGCGCAGATGTGATAAGGGGCTTAGCGTGGAAGTCGAGATTGGATGCGGGTTGCCCGCGCGGTCCCTGTCAATGCACTCTAATCACTGCTCATCCGGCGTTTGCGGCGAGCCGAAACGCGCCTGCAATTGGGAGCGCCAGTCGTCGCTAGCGCCCGGCGCGCCCGAAGAATCTTCCTCGGTCTCGCCGACAACCCATCTGCCGGGGCTGGTTCGCATAGCGCGACTCGAAGTCGCAGTGGCGGGCGCGCGCATGAGCTCTAGCGCCATCCGCGCCGCGTGGCGGACATCGTCAACTGGATCCTCTGTTAGGGCCTGGATGTCTTCGAGTGAGGCGGCGTCATGCAGGCGTCCCAACGCCCGCGCTGCAGCGGCGCGCTCCTCCATCGGCAGCGCGCGCAGATAGGGCCGTAGCGCATCGGCGAGGCCACCGAGGTCGAGGTCGCTTATCAGCCGCATCACGCGCGCGTGGCGTCCTGGCGTCAGACTGGCGTGGAGCGCTTGCCGCAGATCGTTCGTCTGTGTGGCGACATCTCGCGCCAGTCCTGCCTCCGCCAGTGTCTGCGTGAGGGGGACCACTTGTCGCCGTTCGAGAAACGGCTCGATCCAGGGGGCGATGTCAGGCGGCGCAGCGTCCGCAGGCGTCAGATGGATGGCGACGGCCCAGGCGTAATGGCGACGCAGCCAGTCGGACAGGGCGAGCGTCATCTCGGCGTCGCGTGCGGCGTAGGCCACCATGGCAGGGGTCAATGGACGGCGCGCCCAGTCAGCGCGCTGGAGACTTTTATCCAGGCGCACGTTGCAGGCACGCTGGAGCATGGATTGCAGGCTGGACTCGCGCTGGCCGAAGATCGAGCGGCTGACTGCCTCGAGGTCGAGCGTATTGACGGCGACCAGACCGCGCATCGCCAGCACGCGCGCGTCGGCGCCAATGCCGTGAAAGAGCTTGAGCAGATCGGCGCGCTCGAAGCTCTCGCGGAGTGGAGACAGATCGGCCAGACGTAGCGCGTCGACGACATAGGATTCGGCGTAGTTGTTATCAATCGCTAGCTGGAGCACGGCCATCCGGTGCCCTGGTCCGTCAGGCTCGCGCACGCGCACTGGCGCAAACTCGGCGTCAATCGCCAGGACCGAGGCTTTGTCTAGCGTAGCGGCGAGATGGGCCAGATCAACAGGCCGCTCAATTAGAACACGCCGGCGCCAGACAGGACACTCATCGGGGAGAGCAGAGTCGCCATGATACGCATGATCGTCCGCGCCGCGTTCAACTCCCACTATGTCACGTTCTCGTCGCTCGTCCATACCGCCCTACGCTTTTCGACCCACCCCGCTGCACATCGGCTTCCTAGATATCTACCTACAAGTATAGACGACGCCTTCCAGTCCCGCCAGGAATGAGGTTTAAGTGTGAAGGAATACCCTTCCGGCGCTGGATCGTTAGAGTATAGTGAGGCAGGTCAGGGCAAGTGGAATGTCCCTCAACACATGACCGAGAGGGACGTTAGTCCGCCGCAAGCCGCTGGGCTTGAGCCCACGCAGTGAGACGCTTGTTGGCTTGGGCCCTTGCCGGTTTTGTGCCGATCAGACAGAATAGAAACCTATGGACCAGCAGACAGTACGCAAGACCTACAAGTACAAGCTGACTCCTACCGCTGATCAGGAGCGGTACCTTGCGCGTGTGCTTGGCTTGTGCCGGTATCTGTACAACACGGCGCTTGAGCAGCGCATCACAGCCTGGCAACGAGTGCGCGTCTCCATCTCGCGTTTTCAACAAGAAGCTGAACTCAAGGACATCCGTGCCGAGATGCCTGAATACGCCGCCATCCACTCACATGTCTTGCAAGACGTGCTGGCGCGGCTCGATAAGACCTATCAAGCATTCTTTCGCCGGGTGCAGGCGGGCGAGAAGGCGGGCTTCCCGCGCTACCAGGGATGCGACCGTTGGCACTCTTTCACCTACAAGGAGTTTGGGAATGGGGCCACATTAGATAACGGCTTCTTGGTCCTGTCCAAGATCGGGCGGATTGCCGTCCGTTGGTCGCGTCCTATTGAGGGTACTCCCAAGACCGTCACGGTATCGCGGGAAGCGGACGGTTGGTACGTGAGTTTCTCGTGTGCCGACGTGCCTGTACACTCACTCCCCGCGACGGGTCAGGAGACTGGGATTGATCTCGGCTTAGAAGCCTTCGCCACGCTCTCGGACGGCACGCGCATCTTTCATCCCGGCTGGTATCGCAGGGCGGAACGGGCGCTCAAAAAAGCGCAGCGCCGTGTAAGCAGACGCAAGAAGGGCAGCAACCGTAGACGCAAATCCGTCGTGCTGCTGGCGAAAGCGCATCAGAAGGTCAGGCGGCAACGAGGAGACTTTCATCATAAGACGGCGCTGACTCTTGTGCGCGCCAATGACATGATTTATCACGAGGACTTGCAGACGGCCAACATGGTCAGAAATCACCACCTCGCTAAGTCAATCCAAGATGCGGGCTGGGCAGCGTTTCTGAGCATCCTTTCCTTCAAGGCAGCATGCGCCGGTCGGAAAGTGCAAGCGGTCACTCCTGCGTTCACGAGCCAGCGATGCTCTGGCTGTGGTGTGGTGGTCGCGAAAGGCTTATCTGTCCGCTGGCATAGCTGCCCGGACTGTGGAACCAGCCTGCATCGGGATCACAACGCCGCTAGGAATATAGAACGGGCCGGGCAGGCCCGTCGGGGAGGCGTGGCGGTAGTCGCGGCGGAGAACCGAGAATCCGTGGGGCTGTAGTACCTAGGGAGTGTCAATCGCCTGGTATTTTTGATGCCAGCGCAGCGCGAGCGCGACAGACATGGTATGCTAGAAGCCGTCTGGCGGCCATGCGCTCAATTGGTTTTGCTCCAGGGGCGCGAGGTGGACGACGCACAATTCATACAGGCTAGGGGAGGCGCAAGCCGATGTCGAGTTCTCATCTCTTATCATCCAGACGTGACCACGGCAGGCGTGACGTCCTCCGGCTGGCCATCGCGCTGCCAGTCGTAGCGCTCCTCGTCGCGGCGCTGGCGCAGACGGCGTTCGCGTCGGGACCGGGAAAGGCCAGCGTGATCGTCACTCCCGCCTCTGGCCCCGCAGGCACGCGGGTCACCGTCACGGGTGCGCACTTCACTCCTAATACCCCCGTGACCATCGGCTACTCGAAGACTGACTGTACATCCGGCGTGATCGCCATCAATGGGACAGACCAGACGACAGGCGCGGACGGCTCAGTCACCGTCACGGTGGTATGGCCCTCGACAGACAATGGCAAGTACTTCATCTGCGTCACCGAGAAGGGAACCGGCAAGGTTCACCAGTCCGACACGCAGTTCGAGGCGCTCAGCGCGAGCGCGGCGTCGATCAACATCACACAGACCGTGAGATCGGCGGGAAAGGTCACCGTCACCGGCGCGAACTATCTGCCGGGTGGCTCTTCCTTTGAGGTGCTGTATGGAGCGGCCGGCAGCAATGGCTGCGCGAACTCCGTCGCCACCGGCACTGTCAACGCTGATGGCACATTTACCGTGACCTTCGACGCGCCGTTCGTGCAGGCTGACACCACCTATCAGGTGACCGCCGTCTCGCCCGCCAAGACGTGTGGCGCTGGCGCGATTCTTGCCGCCAGCAAGTCGCTCACCGTCACCGCCGCGGCGACGATCACTCCTACCGCCACGCCAAAGCCTGTCCCATCGCCAAACGCCATCACCTTCCCAGGCATCGGCGGCGGTCCACAGACCGTCATTCTCTGCCTCGCCGGGCTGCTTGCCTTACTGATCCTGCTCCTGCTCCTGCTGGTCTTCGCGCGTGGACGGCGCAAGAGCCAGCCCGTCACCATTCAGGAGCGTAACACCGTGACGGTCGGACCGGGCGGCCCCTCGACGGCAGGCTCACCGCAGGTGCAGCGCGACATCTACGCGCAGGACCCACGTGGACGGCAGACACGCATCGCCACCGAGCAGACCAGCGTCGAGGAGGAGCCGTACAACCCATAGGCTGCTAATCGGCTAGTCCAGAATGGATCGCCGCCGAGAAGATCAAGACGTGGCGCGCTGGAGACGCTCTGGCGCGCCACCCGCTTTGCGGTCAACCGCTCTGCGTCTAGCGTGTGCTGCTGCGCCCCGTGCTCATCACCTGGGCAAGCTCGGCTGGTTTGTCGATGAAGACGACAAGGGTGTCGGCGAGCTTGTCGTTCCATCCCTGCCGCCGGGCATCCGCAGCGATCCAGGCGAATCCCAGGAACAGCGGGATCGCGGAAAGGATCGAGCCAACCCAGCGCACAATCGCGCGCCAGAGCGAAACGCGCCGGCCATCTACCCGGCGCAGGTAGATACCCATCAGCATCATGCCCGGAGTCGCGCCGAAGACCGCCCAGAAGCCGATAGGATAGGCAATGGCGAGAAATGGCGGGAACGCCAAAACGGCAATGTTGATCGCCATGCGCACAGGCCCATACGTTGGCTCCGGCTGTCCAGTGACCTGGTGTACGATGCCATTGACACTGAAGAGATTGAGCAGCGCCTCCGCAAAGCTCACGACTACTATCGCCGTGATCACCACAATTAGGAAATCGACACAGAAGGCGATCAGGCGGCTAACAAATCCGGCATAGGCTGGCGCCGCTGGAGCTGATTTCATCACGCTGCCACCGTCCGATCAGGTATCGATCCGATGTCGATCTGGCCTCGATCAGCAGTCCTCGGTCGGTCCGTGCATCGCCCACTGGACGTGCCCGGCGACTGGAGTGGGCTTGGCCGCTGGCTCCTCAGGCGCCACGGCTGCGACCTGTGGCCGCACGACTGCGGCAGGGGGCGCGACAGGTGAGGCGGCCGGAGTTTCAGGCTCCTCTAGCGGCTGCATACCGAGCGCTCGCCGTACAAAGCGTTCCACCTTGCGATCCGCCGTGGCGGTGCGCGAACGGACTACGCCCAGCGCGGTGCTCGCCATGGTCACGCCCTGCTGTTCGATCAAGTCCCGTACCTGCGGCTCCTGCGCCATGTAGCCAAAGACCTCATGTGTGCTGCTGGAGAGCGCCTCGCGCGCAGTCAGGCGACCCTCATGTTCGGCCTGGCGTCCGGCCTCGCGCCAGCGGGCGATGTCGTCCTGGCGGCGCGAGAGAAAGCGATCCAGGCTGCGGCCAAGCGGGCTACGCGGCGCAGGCCAGCCGTTGGGGTCAACCGTTTGCGTTACCTGATGGGTAGCCCGCGCAGTCGCCTGCTCCAGCCGCTGGATACCCTGCCGCACGCGGGTCTCACCTTCGAGGAGCAGACCAATCACCGCATAACGGAACTCAGCCGCCTGCGAGGTATCGTTCACATTCGGCGTCGTCGCTGCTGACTCGCGCGCGTCTGTCTCCCAGCGTTGGAGCCTGCGCATCAGCTCGTCGGTTCCTTCCAGCGCCACCCCAACAAGCAAGCGCGTCACCGCGTGCGCGGGGTCAAATGGCGCGGCGCTCGGCGTCACGTGCGGTGTTGGCGTCAGCACCGGCGCTTGCTGAGGCATTGGCGTTTGCTGTGGCGTTATGTTCGCTCCATTTACGGCCGCGTCGGGATCGGGAACATGTGTAACATCGCTCATCTCCCACACCTCCTACTCACCCATCTTGTGCTCACGAACACGCGTACACATCAATTGAATCTAGCACTTGGGCTGACGAACGTCAATCCAGAAAGGCGCTGAAATCGGGCATCATGGCTTTCTTTGCCGATGTGCTTCCCAGCCATGATAGAATAGGTTCATGTGTTCGGCGGAAGGGATTCGCCGTTTCTTCTTCCTTGATCGCGTCTTTTTGATCCAGCGCAAAGAAGGCATCATACCCTGTGGGCGTCTCTGGTGACTCGTTACAACGCCATCGTTCCCTACGCATCCTGGTCGGGCTGCTGGTCTTTATCCTTGCCCTTGTAGCCATCTATTTGAGCTGGCTCGCGCTCGAATTCATTGGCGACGTCATCCTGATCTTCTTCCTGGCGTGGATCATCGCTTTCCTGCTGAATCCGATTTGCCATCTGTTGGAGTCGCGCGGGATACCACGTCCCGCTGCCGTCGGCGCGATCTATCTTGCCTTCGTCGCCGTCATCATCGTCGGACTCGTCTTCGCCGTTCCGCTGATCGCTCAGCAGGTCACGCACTTCGGCGATGAGGTCTCAAAGACGATATCCCAGGAGAACCTGGCGCGTCTCGGCGCGGCGCTCAGCGACCTGTTGCAGCGGCTGGGTGTGAACCATGGCGACGCCACGACCATTGGCAAGCAGATCACAGACCAGATCCCCAAGTGGGTCGAGGAGGCGGGCAAACAGGCGCAGGGCGCGGGTCAGTCATCTCTCAGTTCCGTCTTCACCGTCATTCTCGATATCGCGCTCGTCGTCATCCTCTCGGTCTACATGATGCTTGACGGCCTGCGCCTCTGGCATGGCATCCTCCTCCGCCTTCCTCCCGCCTGGCTGCCAGACATCAAGCTCTTCCAGACCAAGGTCTCCGACATCTTCGGCGGCTTCTTCCGCTCACAGATGATTATTGCCTTGCTCTACGCCCTCCTTACCTGGATCGTGCTGGCGTTCCTTGGGCAGGCGAATGGGCTGCTTGTGGCCATTTTGGCCGGTCTACTGCTCATCCTGCCGTTCGTAGGGCCGTTTCTCGCGGTGATTCCGCCCGCGCTCCAGGTGGTCTTGCAGGGGCCAGATAGTCAGGCGTTCATCAAACTTGCCATACTGCTCATTTTCATGATCTTGGGACAGTGGCTCATCATGCAGTTGCTCGCGCCGCGCATCATGGGCGACCACATGGGCGTCAACCCGTTGATCCTCTTCGCCGCGCTGCTGCTGGGCGCGAAGCTCGGCGGCGTCTGGGGCGCATTCTTCGGCGCGCCGATTGCCGCTGTGGCGACGGCGATGTTCGACGTCTTCTACATGCGGTTCACAGAGAAATCCGAGCTCTTCCAGCCCGCGCTCGACGAGCCAGAGTCCGAAAGCGACGCCGAGATCACCGAGCCGCTGGAGACCACCATCCCTGACCCCGGCTACTCCAGCAGCCGTATCCCCGTCGTGCGTCCGCGCCCGGCGAATGGGATTCAGACGCAGCCACAGGCGAGTGTCACCGTGCAGGACCCCGCTCAGGATGCCTCTTCTTCCTGATTGTTACGGTTCGCGTCCGGCGGCTTGAAGAATCGCGCGGCGCGTGAGTTCGCGCGCCAGGCGAACCTTGTAGCCATTCAGCGAGAGCGGGGTTGCGCCCTGAACCGCAAGCGTCGCTGCCCGCGCGGCAAGCTCGCTCGTTATCATTTGTCCAATCAGCGCCGCCTCGGCCTCACGCGCGCGCCACGGCGCGTTGGCGACGCCACCCAGGACGATCCGCGCCTCACGAACCATGCCCCCCTCCAGCGTCAGACACGCCGCCACGCTTGCCAGCGCGAAGGACCACGCCTGCCGGTCCATCGCTTTGAGGCAGATGCCGCGCGCCACTGGAGAGGGCGCAGGGATATTGATCCGCGTGATGATCTCACCCTGGCCAAGAGTATGGGCCACGCGGCGGTCGTTGGTCGGCGCGGCGACCAGGT
>DATAOM010000527.1:0-2567 GCA_036265775.1 Ktedonobacterales bacterium
GTGTTCATTGGCGCCACTCGACGCAACCCCGTGTGGCTTCTACATCTGGGAGACCAGGGCATGAAGGAGCGTCTCGCACGTGACGCGTGAGAACATACCCGCGACCTCCGGTGTCTCCGAAGGATCGAGCGCCGGACACGCGGGAACACGGCTGGGGCCGCTGCTCTGCTGGGCGGTGGTCTTCGCCGACATCGGCACATCAGTCTACTATGTGCCGGGCATCCTCTATGGACAGGTTGGCGCGGCGGCGGGACTCTTCGTCTCGCTGACGATGATCGTCTTCGTCCTGTTGGCGTTCAAGTACGCCGAGGTCAGTGCGCGCTTCCCGGAGGGCGGCGGCGTCGTCACTGTCGCGGGTCGCGGAATCAGTCCCTGGGCTGGCGCCGTCGGTGGAATGTTCATCCTCGTCGACTATTTCCTCACCAGCGCCATCAGCTCGCTCTCAGGCCTGATCTACTTCGAGGCGGTCATTCCGCGTATCGCCCCCTACGTGCTGATTGTCACGCTTGTCGTGATGGCACTGCTGGGCTTGCTCAACTGGTACGGCATCAAGGAGAGCGCCGGCGTCAGTATGGTGATCGCGTCAATCGCGTTCATCAGCGACATCTTGATCTTGTTCTTCATCTTCATCCACGTGCCGCTGGGCACAGTATTCGCGGTCTTTCGCGAGATGTTCACGAGCGCGCATCTGACGCCGGTCTCACTGCTGGTCGGCTTCGCAGGCGCCTTCCTCGCGTTCTCTGGACTGGAGAGCATCTCGCAGCTCTCGCCGGTGATGCGCCTGCCCCGCCGCAAGACCGTGCGCGCCGCCCTGACGATTGTCGTGTTGACGGTGGGGATCACCAGCCCGCTGCTCACGCTGTTCTCTACCACGCTCCTTACCGAGCCACGGTATGCGCCTCTGCTCAGATTTCCTGCTTACGGGGTGAACGCCAATCCTGACCAGTTCATCTCGCTGCTGGCTGGCGCTTTTGGCGGGCCATGGCTTGAGGTTCTGGTAGCTATCACCGCCTCGGCGCTGCTGATCTTTGCCGCCAACACCGCGATCATCGGCGCATATCACGTCTTCCTCGCGCTCTCGCGCCTGCGTTTCTTCCCGGAGGTGGTGGAACGCACCAGCAAGCTGCGGGGCACGCCAATTGTCTCGATCGCGCTCGCCACAGGGATACCCATGGTGATCTTGATCGTGGTGCAGGCGCATCTGGACGTACTCGGTGATCTCTATGCGTTCGGACTGCTCGGAGCCTTCTCCCTCACCTGCATCTCACTGGATATCATTCGCATGCGTGAGCGCCGGGGCGCGCCACACGTCGGCGCGCTTATCGATCCCGAGCTTGTGCGTGGTGATGGCCGCATCCTCGCGCCCCCAACGTATCCCTCGCCAGTGCGCGATGCGGTGGAGCGCGCGCTAGGCAGCGAACGGATCGCACAATTCAACGCAACGCGCACTGCAGTGAGCCAGCGCGCTGCCCCGCTGACGAGCGACTTCAAACGCGCGTGGCCCAGCTTCTCATATTATCTCGGATTCATTACCACCGCCCTTGTGATGATCGCCTGGGTCACCAATCTCTTTAGCAAGCCGCATGCGACGATCTTTGGTGGCGCGGTCACCCTCATCGGCGTCGCCATCTCGGTATGGCATTATCGCTGGCAGTCCGCGCGGCGCCCGGTCGTCTTCCTCGACCGCGTGCAATATGTGCCGGATAGCCGCCTCGTCGTCCTCTCGCCCCTCGGCGCCCATAATCGTGAGGTGATCAACGCGGCGGTCGCGGGAGCCGACACATCCACACTCATCTTCCTCTTCCTGGCGCCGAAGCGGCCCCAGGAGGCGCCGCCACGGCTCTTTGAGATCCGCGACCGCTTCGGTCTGGACAAGGTCGCGCAGGATATGCTTTCCATCGCCAAACGCACGGCGATGCGCGCCAACGTCACGGCCCGCTATCTCTATGCGGTGGGCGGCGGGCAGCAGATCTTTGACATCGCCAGCCGGACGCGACCAGAGGAGATCATCGCCGAGGCCACTGTGGCCAAGGAACTGACTCAGACAGCGCGCTCGGCTTCGGGGCTGACAATCGCGCCAGAGTATGTGCGCTACGAGTTACTCGACGGTGTAAAGATCGCCCACAATTACATGCACGACATCTACTCTCAGGGCGCAGAAGAGAGCGCCAGTGGGCAGGGAGCGCGTCTGCCCGCCTCCACTCGGACGCCACTCGCCAGTCCCAATGGCGTGGATGGAGCAAATCCAGTAAAGCCAGCGCAGCGGAGTGAGCCAGCGGAGCCGCCGCGCTCGACCGACCCGCGCTAGCGCGGGTTCGCGCCTTGCAGGCGGACCAGCGCCGACACCACATCTTCCCACTCGCGCACAGCGCCAGACCCCGCCGCGCCGCCCTTGCGGCCAAATCCACTGAACAAGCGCGCGCCAAACCCACGTGGCTTCGCAGGCTGAGCGTCGCGTAGCTCCGCCAGTTGCTCGCGCGCCCAGGCGATGTCATCCGCAATGGGGACAGGAGTTGCCAACTGGATGCGGAGTCTGGCGATCGTCGTCACCAGTCCAGGATAATCCG
>DATAOM010000528.1:0-9368 GCA_036265775.1 Ktedonobacterales bacterium
CGTCTAGTTAGGAGCGACCCATAGGGCGACGGCCTCTCCAAGGAGTGATCGATGAGTGGGCAACAGACAGCCAGCGCATGTCCGCATCCTGAGGCGGTTGGCACGCGATGGGGAGACCCAATCAGCGAGGAGCGGCAGGCAGAGTTGCAGGGCTACTTGGATCGATGGGAGGCGGAGACAGACCACGGTGAGCGCAAAGGGCCGTTTGACTTGGGGGCTAGCCGGACTGGCATTCCACATGGTGTGCCGCTCACGGGAGCCGATGTCTCCTGGCTGGCGGAGTCCGGAAGAAACGCATTCGGAAGTGTATACAACCTCCGTCTGGAGGGGGCTGACCTCTACAAGGCTCACCTAGAGGGGGCGGCTTTACGCAAGGCAAATCTAGAAGGAGCACTCTTCACAGGGGCGCATTTAGAGGGGGCATACCTTAGTGCAGCAAACCTCAAGGGTGCCGACCTGCGCAACTCTTGGATGGACAAGGCGACGGCGCTCAATCGTGTCACCTTGGAGCGTGTTTCTTTCGATCAGGCGACCTTCGACAACACCAACCTGAGCGTAGTGGACTGGAAAAAGGCACCCATCCTGGGCGATGAACTGACCGCGCAGGCTGTGAAGGATGCTGATGGGAAGCGCAAGTCACGCTACCGGCGTATCTTGGACTACCAAGGAGCGGTGCGGGCGTACCGGCGGCTAGCGGTGGCGCTCCAGGCGAACGGACTGAGTGCAGAGGCAGCGAACTACCTCTATCGCGCCAGTATCATGGAGCGTCGCCTCGCACGTCACGAACGCCGAGTGGGAGCATACTTCTTCTCTGTACTGCTGGCCGTGCTGGCAGGCTATGGCTATCGGCTTGGACGCATCGTCGTTGCCTATCTCAGTGTCGTGCTGTTCTTCGCGGCGCTCTTCCTGGGCGCGCGCTATCTGGGCGGCGGGACCATAGACGTGACACAGGTGACAGATTCGCTGCAGATCAGCCTCAATGCCATTCATGGACGTGTCTTCTTTGTGCAATTCGGCCTCGATACCGCCCAATCCTGGATCGCCACCATCGAGTCAGTAGTCGGCATCGTCATCGAGGGTGTCTTCGTCGCCATGCTCATCCAGCGCTTCTTCGGCAAGTGAGCGAACCTGACGTTTATAGGGCCGTCAGGATCGCGCCGAAGACGACGAGGCTCGCGCCGACCCAGAGCCGCCAGCTCTTGCGGTCGGATGAGAGCAGCAGGCCGATCAGGACTGAGACCTCTCGCAGCGTCGCCACGGGTCCGGCGGGAGCAAGCGTAAACGCCCAGAGCACCAGCAGATACGCGGCGACGGAGCCGAAGGCGATGCGCACGCCTGGGCCAAGCGCCGGACGCAGTCGCTTCACCTTGCCACGCAGCGGAATCAACAACATCAAACTTGTCAGCGCCAGCACCGGCCCAAGATAGCCAAGTGGCGAGACCTGCTGGACGGCGCGCGCGTCAATCAGCGCGTAGGTTGCGATGGCGCATCCGGTCAGCAGGGCGAACCCGACCGCGATGAGTTGCCCGCTGCGTCTCCCAGTGAACGCGATAACGGCAAGCCCCACCGCCAGCGACACTGCTCCGGCAATCGTGAAGGCGCTGGGAGGCTGGGCAAGCACGACCCATGCGCCAAGGGTGACGAGCAGCGGCGCGGTTCCGCGCGCGATGGGATAGGTCAGCCCGAGGGAGCCACGCTCGTAGGCGCGTGTCAGAAAGAGCGAATACGCGGTCTCGGCCAGCGCCGAAAACACGATGAGCGGCCAGACCTGCCATGGGGGAAAGATGATCGTGCCTGGTAGGAGGACAAGCCCCGCGACGAAGCCGGAAACGACAACGGCGGCGAGGCGATCCGACGTCGCATGCAGCGTCAGGTTCCAGCCAGCGTGGAAACCAGCAGCCAGCAACACGAGCAGCAGCGCCTGCGTTGGCATGTCGATGTCCCTCGTTCGTGATCCCGTACAGAGAAGCATACCATTGCTAAGATACCAGACAAGCGCCGCCTATCGCCGTTGAGCGCGCAGAAGCGAGGCGAGCGTTAACCCAATGGCGTCGGCTCGTCACACACAGAGGGGTTCGCATACCCTGTCTCGCGCGGTACGACGAAGGACACCATCTCCATTGATATTCACCCGTCTGGTCAGGAAGTCGCTTTGATGACTGGTATTCGCCACTGGATCACCTCGCACCGCTGGGGCATGGCGACCGCTGTTGTCATCGCGCTTGCCGTGATTGTGCGCGTCGGGCTGGTCGCGGCGGGGTGGCCGGGAACGGATAGCGACGACGCGACAATGGGCCTGATGGCGAAGCACATCATCGCCCTGGGAGAGCGCCCGATCTTCTTCTATGGCCAGTCCTACATGGGGTCGATCGAGGCGTACGCGGCGGCGCTCTTGTTTGCGTTCCTGGGCGCCTCAGAGTTCGCGCTCAAGTGCGGCCTGATCCTGCTCTACGCCTGCTTCATGGCCATCATGTACGGCTTTCTGGTCCAGATCACGTCGCACGCCTGGGCGCTCGTCGGGGAAGCGCTGCTGGCTCTGGGCGCCGACGAGATGCTCTACCACCAGCTCGAAGCGTATGGCGGCTATCTGGAGACGCTCATCTTCGGCGCTGCGCTGCTCGCCCTTACCTGCTGGTTGATACGGGCGCAGGGGGATGCTGCGCTCACGCGCCGTCGCTATCTGGCGCTCACAGGCTGGGGACTCGCCGCTGGCCTAGGGCTATGGAGTGATGTCCTGGTCGTGCCATTTGTCGTCCTGACGGCTGGAGCGCTCGCGCTCTTCTGCTGGCCTACCGTGCGTCGCTGGGGAGCGGTCCTCGCGCTCTCCTGCCTCCTGCTTGGCCTCTCCCCCTGGATTATCTATCTGGCGACTCCGGCTCCGCCTGCGCCACATGGATTGATTCAGAATACTTCGGCGCTGCCTGCGAGTCCGGCGGCTGGGCCAGAACCCAGCGTGATCGAGACGGCGACGAACCAGTTGCTCGGCATGACGCTCATCAGCCTGCCCAATGACACCGGCGCGACGACGCTCTGCCCGCTCATTGCCAGTGAGGCATGGCCACAGGATCACTGGACGACCCCGCGAATACAGCAATGTATTGGCTTCCGCGCCGTCTGGGGAGGAAGCCTCCTCTGCCTGCTCGCGCTGGGTCTGATACTGGAGACACGCGGCGTCCTACGGCTGCGCCGCCACGCAAGAGCGGGCTGGTCCGCGCAAGAACGCGCCAATCTCGCGCAGAGCGCGGGCCGGCTCCTTGGGCTGGCCGCGCCCGCCATGACGATCGCCCTCTACACCCTGAGTTCGGCGTCGGCCTTCGTGCCCTGGATCTATTCGCGCTACCTCATCAGCCTGAGCATCGCTCTGCCAACGCTGCTGGCGACCCTCTGGGCGCATGCGAAGGGGCATGGGAAGGGGCATGGGAAGAGGAATGCAAAGGAGGCGGGTGATCCAGCATCACAGCCGCGCTGGAGGCTCACAGGAACGCGCGGGTTGGCGCGAGCAAGCGTGATCTGCCTGAGCGCTATCCTGCTGGTCGCGCTGGCGCTGGGAACCGTCGGGACGTATCGTGCGATTGACGCGCAACAGGGGCAGAACCAGGTGCGGGCGGACCTGGTGGCGTATCTCACGCAACACGGCCACACGCGCGTCTACACCGAGTTCTGGACCTGCTACTGGGTCATCTTTCAGAGCGACGAGCGCGTGATCTGCGGCGTATTGAACGCAGACTGGAGTCATCGCCCCAGCCGCTACGCAGCCTACGACGACGCGATTGCGGCCGCCGCGCCGTCCACCTACGTCTTCCCGCTCCACTCAACCTGGACGGATACCTTTGAGGATGTGGCAGCTCAACGGCGCTGGCGCATCGAGCAGAAAACGATCATCGACCAGCAGTACGCCGTCTTCGTCGTCGCCCCACTATCACCCTAGACGTGGGAGCCGCTAGCGCTGGATGCGTCCGGAGCGCACCAGCCAGCGCAGGAAGTCGAGCCGCCGCCAGATCGCCTGCTGGCGCAGCGCCGGCTCCAGCAGCATCATTTCCGCCTCGGGGTCAAGCGCGTACCCGAACCAATCGCTGGGGGTGATGATCACGCCAGGAATCTTGCGCGCGTTTACGTGTGTGCGGCGCAGGTTCGTGTCGATCAGCACGGCGCCGGTCCACTCGACCTCCTGCAAGCGCGCGCCTCGTAGGTTTGCGCCATCCAGCCGCGCGTAAAAGAGGTTGGCGTGACGCAGATCAGCGCCTTGCAGATTCGCGCCACGGAGGTCGGCTCCGGCGAAACGCACATGCTGCAAGTTCGCCCGCCGCAGATCGGCGTTGCGCAGATCCGCGCGGCGCATGATCGCCAGCGCGAGGTTCGCTCCACGTAGATTGGCCTCGCGCAGATCGGCGTCTTGCAGGCGCACCGCCTGCAGGTCGGACTCATGCAGGTCCGCCTTGCGCAGATTCGCGCCGGTCAGCAACACGCTGGCGAGCGCAGCCCCCCCGAGCGCAGCGCAGGGAAGATGAACACCATCGAATTCAGATTCGCCGCGTGCGACGCGCCGCAACATCTCAATGGGAGTCATTGATCGCCCCCCGTCGTCAGTGAATGGCGCGTTAGCGCCGGCTGCCTACAGAGGTTACAAATTAGAAAGGCTGGCGTACAGGTGTGGCGCTACAAGAAGTGCTTCTGAGGAAAGCGTCAGAGGAGCGCATCAGAGGAGTCCATCCTGGAGCATGCTCGCATAGTATACCCCATTCACAAAGAACAGGGCCGTGATGTGACGACATGCGCTCCTCCGTTGACTGCTGGCGGACTACAGCATCTCTTTCTCACCTTTCCAATTCCCAGGCAGGAAAACGGCGCGCGGATCGCGTCCAAACGCCAGACGCCGCCCCCAGGTAGTGGGACAGGCGCGTAGCTCGGCGGCGCCCCATGCCAGCGGCGTCCGCAGCGCGAACCCTACCGCGCACAGGTTGCTCCTGATACGCGCCGCGCCCGCTTCCAATGTCCAGCCTGCCTCCGCCAGCGCGCCACCATTCACCGCGACCTCCAGCGTCGCGCCGGGTCGCACAAGCGAGACCAGCCGCGCACAGAACGCCGGATCGTCGAGCAGCCCCGTGAGCAGTGATCCCCACGGAAAGGTGATCGCCAGGCGTGTGGCGATCTCGGTCAACTCCGCTGGAAGCGCGTGCGCGTTGGCAACGAGAAATACAGCGTTCTCTGGCGCGCGGCGCGATTGCTCGATGAGGTTCTCGCGGCAGGCGTCGATGCCAATCGCCAGGCCATCGGGATAGGCGCGCGCTATGTGCGCGACGAAGCGCCCGTCTCCGGCGCCAAGGTCGAGGAGCGTACAAGTGTTGGCTCGCGCCCGGTGAATCAGCGCAGGCATATCGAGTTCCAGGCAGCGTCTGCCCTGGATGCGTAGCATTTTCTTTCTCCGAATCTGTTCGATGCTGAACGGTGGTCGAGCAAAGAACAGATGCGGAGGAGCGCGAGCGGTATGGGATGCGCGGGTGCGACGAGGCGCGCGCTCTTGTCGGTCGCAGGCGCGCGTTCAAGCGCCGTCGAGCGCGTCAGGCGTGGAGGAGAGGAGACGATACAGGGCGTACAGCGGCGCGCACGTGAAACCGCGCCAGCGGCGTGAGCGACTGGCGTCAGATGTGATGCGGCGGCTGGCTACACCCTAACGGGGAGGGCGCTCGCGGAGCCAGAAGAGACGTGCGGTCTCGAACATGTGAAGTGCGGTTCTAGCTGGCAACAGAGATAAGTCTGCACGCAGTATAGCACGTGACCAGCAGGCGCGCCTGTCTGAGCGGCGCCTCCCAGGGCAATGCGCACGACAGCCCTTTCAAACGCGGTATACTGGAGAAGCGCGGAGATCGCGCGGGGCGGTCGCCGCTTGCGAGAGGAGAGCAGGCCATGGGCGATCTTCTCTGGCCCATCGTGATCGTTGGCTTCGTAGGCATTGTGTTTCTGCTGATCGTGACGTTCATCCGCATCGCGCTCGCGGACCATGATTCCGCCGCAGAGCCAGCTCCCACGAACGCATGACCAGGCTTGAGCACGCAAGACATCCGGATGCGCATGAGGGCGGCGGGAATGACCCCGCCGCCCTTTACTCTGTAGATTTCCACCGTCTACTGTTCGCGCTACGCGCTTGGCGTAGCAGTGATGCTGGGAACTGGCGTCCCCTTGCTCCCTTTGAGGATCATTGCGATCTGGTGCAGATCGTTCCGCGCCTTCACCAGCGCGTCGTGCGCCGCCTTGGTGTCGGCATGCAGCGCGGCGAATGCCTTATCGTAGGTCGCGCGATCGGTGTTGTAGGTGTTCGGCGTCAGCACCGGCAACTGGCCCTGCGCTCCATCGATCTGCGCTTCCGCCTCTTTGAGCTGCGCCTTGAAGTCGGCATACAGCGTGTTGAGTTGATCCTTTTTGTCGGCGGGCGCTTTGGCGATCGCGTCCTCGATCTTCGGCTCGGCGGCGGTCAGCTTGCCATCCACATTCGTCATGATGTCAAGGGCGACCACATGGCGCGTGCGCGGCAGGAACACCGCATAGATGCGGAATTGCAGGTAGATGTTCTTGACATCCGTGCGTGCGGCGGTGATGTCCGTCTCGCCGTCGAGCTTCGTCTTGAGGCTGGCAAGGCCGTTCTTGTTCGTCGTGATCTGATCGAGCAGCGGCCCAGCCTGGGTACTGGTCAGCGCGCCCTTACTCACGAACCCGTTGATCTTGGTGGTGGCCGCGTCGAGCGACGTTTGGCGCTTGGCGATGGCGTCATCGCCGAACTTCTTGACGCAGGAGATATCGGTTCCGCAGCGCGTATCCTGCGGCGCAGCCAGCGCGATGGCCGGGATGGCGGCGCTCAGCAGCAGCGCGAGTGTTGCGCCAAAGAAGACGGTCCGGCGTCCCTTCGGGAATGAAAATTTCATCGCTCTATACTCCTCAATTGCGGGCAAATTTGGTCATCTCTCGCGACCTCGCCGCCTACGGCACAATCTCGTTATCCTGGCCCGAGTCGTCGATGTTCATGTCCTGGTTGGCGCTGTCGAGCGCGGACATGATCGCGTTCAGGTCGTCGTCGTCCTGCGTCACCTGTGTCACGCTCGTGGACTGGTTCCCCGCGTTGCCCTGGTTTCCACCGTTGGAGCCAGAATTGCCCCTATTGCCCGCAAGGCCACCCCGACCGCCGCAGGCCGATAGAGCCAGCGTCAGGACGAGGGCAAGTACCATAACCAGCCAGACCGTCCGGCGGGTCATCGTGTGTCCAATCGACTTCAGTGTCATGCGTCTCTCCTCCAAACCAGATGTCAGCGATACCAAGAAATCGTACGCTCGCGCTCGGAACGGTCCTAACCGTCAACCATTAGCGTCTTGTCGCCGTGCGGCGCATCTCGCGCGTGCTTCCGCCCACCTTCGCCGGAGTGAGATCGCGCCGTCGCCGCATCCCTGCGAACGCGTTCCCCCCTGTTGGCTACCAGCGGACGGTCACGCGCTGTATCTCACCGTCCGCGCACGCTTCATGACCATAGTAACGAGGCTTCAGCCGGATGTCAGCGCCTGTCTGTAAAGTATGTGTAAAAACCCTACCGAGAGGGTCGGCGGAGCAAAAGTGAAGTGGCGAAATGACTGAAATAGTAGGCACTCTTGCTGATGAGCTACAGGCGGCTAAAGTCCCCTGACGCCTGCCATGCGTCGCTCTGCCGTGGCGCTCTGCGTAGCATAAATGGGGAGGGTGAAGGAGAAGAGAGCGCCGCCGCTCTGCGCGTCCTCGACACGGATCGTCCCGCCGTGCGCCTCGACCAGCGCGCGCACAATCGCCAATCCCAGGCCGCTGCCGCCGGTCGAGGAGTTGCGCGAGCGATCCACGCGATAGAAGCGGTCGAAGATGCGCTGCCGGTCCTGCGACGCGATGCCGGGGCCGCTATCGGCGACGCCCACGCGCACGAAGTCGCCCTCGACGCGCGCCGCCACCTCGATACGCCCGCCCGCAGGCACATGACGCAGCGCATTGTCGGTCAAATTGAGCAGGATCTCGGTCAGCCGGTCGCCGTCGGCATAGACGAGCGGCAGCGTTGGCGGAAGATAGTTGAACGCCTCGACGCTGTGTCGGTTGAGCTCCGGCGCCAGCACAGCCAGCGTCTCCTCGACCAGCGTATGCAATTGCAGCGGCGCGCGATCCAGCGATTGCGCGCCAGCCTCGTAGCGCGCGACCTGGCGCAACTGGTCCACCAGCCTGCGCAGCCGCGAAGACTCGCGGGCGATGCGGCGCACCGTCTCCTCGCGCTCCTCATGCGAATGCAGCATGCCGTCCAGCAACGCCTCGGTAAAGCCGGAGATCGCAGTGAGCGGCGTCGCCAGCTCGTGCGAGACGTTGGCCACGAGGTCGCGGCGCATCTGCTCCTGGCGCTGGAGCTCGTTGACGTCGTGCTCCAGCGCGGCGGCCATCTCGTTGAAGGTCGCCGCCAGCCGCCGGTACTCGTCGGGGGAGCGCACGTCAACGCGCGTGGCGTAGTCGCCGTTGGCCATGCGCGCGGTGGCGGTGGTCAGCCGCGCCAGCGGACGGGTCAGCCGCCGCGAGAGCAGGACTGCGACGATAATTGCGAAGACAATCGCGCCCAGCGCTGAGATCAGCAGGATGCGCGTCATCGCCGTCTGGAAGACCGCGAAGGCCGCCGCGCCTATCCGTGGCGGCGAAGAGAGCGCGACAGCTCCGACCACATCACCCTGCGCCGCGCCGTCGGCGTAGATTGGCTCGACGGCGTAGACACGTTGTGCGAAGGGCGAAAGAATGGTGTCGCTGAGCGAGCCAGAACTGGACTGTCCTTGCAGCGCCTTGAGCAACGCCGGGGTGAGCGTATCTTTGTCCTCGGCGAGTTGATTGGCCTGCGCCGCTCCAGCCGTTGGCTCGACGACGAACTTGCCGTAGGCGTCCATCACCCAGATATTGGTCGTGCCAAGCCGCTTGCGCACCAGCGTCCGGAGCTGCGCCGGACCGTTGACCTCGGAGAAGTACTTGCCCTGCCCAATGGTGATCGCCGAGCGCGTCGTCTCCTCCTGCATCTGGTCCGCCTGGTAACGCTTGAATGCGACCGAGAACGCGAAGAGCGTGATAACGGCGACTAGCAGCACAGCGACGACCGCGATGACGACTGAGCCGATGGCCATCTGCGCGAAGAGACTCGGCGTACGTTTATGCAGCGCAGGTCGCGCGCTCGTCTGCAACATCCTGGTGTTGTCTGGCTCGCTCATGGCTTTTCTCGCAGTGGTATGCGCTGGCTGATGCGCTCAGAAAGATTCAGGAGTCGCCTTCGGCGCCGCTTGGGTCAAACTTATAGCCCACGGTCCAGACCGTCTTGATGAACCGTGGATGTGCTGGGTCG
>DATAOM010000529.1:0-6170 GCA_036265775.1 Ktedonobacterales bacterium
AGTGGTGGCACTACGTGGCGCCGGACTATCGCCGCTACCCGATGGTCGACGTACCGCTTTGATCGGTCACCCCGACAATCAGGTGCAGGTCGCCGAACTCGTGCCAGAGATAGCGACCACGCAGCGCGGCGGCGTAAGCGCGTTCCAGGTGTCTGTGTCCGCAGATCGCTTCCAGCATCGCCAGGTGGCTCGCGCGCGGTTCATGCAGCCCGGTGAGCAGCCCATCCACCAAACGAACACCACGCTCAGGGGTGATGATTAGATCTGTCCACCCTTCGCCCGCATGAGCCACACCGTCGTCATTGCTGACGGTTTCCAGCGCGCGAACGACGGTCGTGCCTACGGCGATGACCCGCCGACCAGCCGCGCGCGTCTCGTTGACTAGCCGCGCTGTTGCGGCTGGCACGCGGAAATATTCTTCGTACGGCGGTTCGTGGTCTTCCAGGCTGGCTACTCCTGTGTGCAGGAGCAGCGACGCGATACGGACGCCCGACGCAACGAGCCTGGTGATGAGCTCAGGCGTGAAGGCGCGCCCTGCGGACGGCATCTCGGCGCTGCCTGGCTCGGTGGCGTAGACCGTTTGATAGTACTCCAACGGCCAGTCGCGGGTGACATAGCTATAGCGAATAGGCGCGCCGTAGCGCTCCAGGTAGGTATGCAGTGGGTCCGGCAGGTCCAGGGTCGCCAGCCAGAGTCGTGACGGCGCCGCGCTCATTGGCTCCGGAGTGATGGGGTACGGCGCGTCTAGCGTCGCGGACGCGTGGCCTGGCAGCTCCAGCTTCATGCCCACATACCCGTCTCGGGATGGCCGCGTCGTGTGTCCCTCAGGAGCGCGCAACTCGACGACCCACCGGCCGTCAGGACGCTGAGTGGAGAGATGCAACTCCAGCATGAGGGAATCTACGTGGGCAGGAAGCGCGGCGTTGAGCGTGCCACTCGTGTTCACCACGAGGGTATCGCCCTCGGCGAGAAATGCGCCGATCTCGCGGAATTGCGCATGTGTGATCTGCGGGCGCGACCCCTGCGAGACTAGGAGGCGTACGCCGTCACGGCCAATGCCACGCGCTTCGGGTGGCTCATTCGCCTCCAACTCAGGGGGCAGGTGAAAGTCGAGCGGCGCATGTGGGAGGCGCGCCTCCAGACGCTGGCGAGTTGATATCTTTTGCGCCTTGAAAGGCGCTGTCTGTAGTTCGTACATAGTGACCCACGGTTCCGAAATCCGCCGCTATGCGTGGCGGAAGCTATATGGCGCGGCGCGAAATACGCCCACACGCGCCGTTATCGACTTGCGTCCTGAGCGGGATGCGCCAGCGCTCGCGCCTGGTAGCGCCCGCTCGGCAAATCTCCAAGAATCAATGTCAGCAACCCAGGGACGCTCTCTTCCGGTGGCGGCCGGTCGCTGATGTCTTCGCCAGGGAACGCCTGCTGCTGGAGGTCGGTGCGCATGTCGCCGGGATCGACCCAGTACACGCGCAGATCAGGCCGCTCGGCGGCGAGGATGTGCGAGAGATGTTCGAGCGCGGCTTTGCTGGAGCCGTAGCCGCCCCAGCCCGGATACGGCTCGACTCCAGCGTCGCTGGTGATGTTGAGGATGCGCGCACCCGGCTTGAGGGAAGGAGCTATCCTCTGCGTCAATCCCAGCGGCGCGATCAGATTCACTTCAACCACCTGTCGCAGGATGTCGAGTGGATAGTCGAGCAGCGCAGGCTGTGGGCTGGGACCCAGGATGCTGGCGTTATTGACCAGAACGTCAACACCACCCAACGACTGCGCGGCCCGCGCCAGCTCCTCCCGGTGCGCTGGATCGGCCACATCGCCGGCGTATGCGTGGATACGCGCCTCTGGATGCTCTTGCTCCAGGCGCTGTCGCGCATCTCTCAACGCTTCCGCTCCACGCGCGTCGACGATGAGCGTCCAGCCCTGCTGAACTAGCGCCTGAGCGAGCGCGAACCCAAGCCCACGTGACGCGCCAGTGATGAGCGCGACACGGCTGCTGGCGTTGCTAGAACCATTCGTCTGCTCGGACATCGCTCTCGCTTCCTTCTATTCATGCGCGCATGGTGTTCCGATCAGCCCTGCGCGGCGGGCTTGATGTTCAGATTCTGGTTGAAGAGATTCTCCGGGTCGTAGATGGCCTTTATCCGCGCCAGACGCGAATATGTCTCGCCGGGATAGGCGGCGGCGACACTGGCCGCGCTGGCCTCGCTCAGGAAGTTGCCATAGGCTCCGCTGCTGAACGGCGCGAGCGGTCCCCAGGCCGCCTGTCTCATCTGCTGGACCTGCTCCACCGGCGCATCGGCGGGCGCAAACGCGGGTACAACGACAAGCGCCTCGTTCTCACGGTGAGCGAACGCAGTCGCCTGCGGGTCAACGCGCGCCATCGACCCTCCAAGACGGCGGATCTGCGCGATGGGCGCGCCTGCCTGCCCATAATGGGTGGCCACGACCTCAATGACCTCCGAGCCAAGCGTCCGCACAAACCCATTGTGTCCCACCATCTTGAAAGATGGAGGCAGAGGCTGAGCGTCTTCCAGCATAGCGGCATAGGGTTTCTTTTGAATGTCCTGTGATCGCACGTCGCCGAGGCGCAGGAACGGCTCGATAGCGCCGCGCGCTACTGTCTCGTCGTCCCCGGCGTAGCAAAGCAGAACCATAACCTGCGGCGGCATCTGCGGACCGAAGCCGGAGAAGAGCACGATGGTGGAGTTGAGGTCGTCCGGCGCGTCGCGCATGGCGCCGACCCAGTTCGTCAGCACGCTATGCGCCTCAGCCGTGTCGTACGTGACCATGCCGCCCACAGTCCCTTTGCAGGGCTGCGCCTCAAAGTCGAACGAGGTGACCACGCCAAAATTGCCGCCACCGCCGCGAATAGCCCAGAACAGGTCAGGATACTCATCGGCGCTGACACGCAGAACTCGGCCGTCCGCGGTGACGAGTTCGGCGGCGCGCAGGCTATCGATAGTGAGACCGTGTGTGCGTACCATCCAGCCGATGCCGCCACCAAGAGTCAAGCCGCCTACGCCGACTTGATTGGTATCGCCGGAGGAGATAGCGAGGTCGTGCTCCGCCAGCGCAGTCGCCACCTCGCCCCAATGGGCGCCTGCGCCAATGCGAACCAGACGCTGCTCCGCATCCAGCAGCGTCACCGCATTGAACCGTGTCATGTCGAGCGCCAGCCCGCCGTCGTTGGTCGCCTGTCCAGTCAAGAGATGGCCGCCGCTGCGAATCGAGATGACCAGTCGCTGCTCACGCGCAAATCGCAGAGTGGCCACGATATCCTCGACGCTCTGGGCGCGCACGATCACCGCTGGGCTTCCCGTGCGATTGAGCACGCGACGCCGCGTTTCATATTCAGGACTGTCAGGCGTAATGACATCCCCTGCAATGCGATTCTTGAGTTGACTCAGAGCCTGCGTATCCATGCTAGAGAGTCCTTTCTCGTCGTTCTCTTCCCTCGACGAACATCGCGAGGTCAGCCCAATGTACCATCCCTGCTCCGCCTGACCGCATGAGCTTTTCTTTCCTGCTATGCGTGCTGCCCATGTGTGCTCTCTCTTGAAGAGGTCAGCCGAGCGCCACGATCTCAAGCGCGTAGGGATAGGGATCCAGTGTGATCGATTGCGCGAGCGCGCCCAAGATGCTTAGCCGCACCGGCGACACGACCGCTGGCTGCCGCTCGTCTGGCGCCCACAGCCGTCCCCGTTTCGCCAGGACGAGCACGCCGTTGATATCGCCCAGTTGCGCAAAGGTGTCGAAGGACGAGTCGCGGTACACCTCGATACCCAGCCTGGCTCTCAGCAGTTTCACCGTATCTGGAACGTCATCGACGACCAATCCCATCTCGCTGATGTGCAGCACGTCCTCTGGCCCAAACTCCTCTCCTGCTGTGGCTGGCAAGTCCTCGCGGGCAATGAACTCAAGGATATTGCCAGCCGGGTCGGGGAAATAGTAATTGTGCGTGCGCAGCCGAGCGTTCTCAAACTCATCTCGTCCGTCGCCTTCGAGCAGCGTTGTTCTCGCTTTGAGCCAGGATTTGGCCTGCGACCACTTGTTGAACGGGACGGTGAAGGCGAAATGATAGAGCGGTGACTGTGCGTGGGACGCGCGAAACGTCAGCGCAGTTGTGCCTGCCTGAACGGTAAACGAGTCCACTGTCGCCTGCCGCAGGGGTAGACTAAGGGTCTGGGTATAGAACGCACGCGCTTGCGAGAGATCCAGCGTATCGAGGTCAATGCTGGTCACGAACATCACTGTTCTCCTGGCGCATGGCGCGCTTGTCACACCGTACAGGTCCGAGCGCTGTCGCGCCTCAATCTTCCCAACACTTGCTCAAGCATATTGCGACGCGACGACGCGCGACACCGTACGCCTAGCCAGCGAGTCACTGTCCATCTGGACAGGGTGGGAGGCGTGGGAAGGGATAGTGTCAGGCGGGAAGGTCAATCAGACCAAGCCGTATGGCGGCGGATACCGCTTCCACGCGATTGCTCACCCCGAGCTTGCGCATGAGCGCGCTGAGATGGAACTTGACCGTGCGTTCGGTGACGGCGAGGTCGCGCGCGATCTCCTTATTCTGGCGTCCACGCGCGACCAGGCGCAGCACCTCCAGTTCCCGCGCGGTGATTCGCACATCTGGAGTGGCGGGATGGCGCACCTGGCGCAGCAGCTTCGAGGCGACGACCGGCTCCAGCAGCGAACCGCCCGCGTGGACGACGCGTATCGCCCGAAACAACTCCTCACGTGGCGCGCCCTTGAGAAGATAGCCCTGCGCGCCAGCGCGCACTGCGGCGAGAATGCGGTCGTCGGCGTCGAATGCGGTAAAGACGAGCGCTCGCGCGTCGCTCCCACTCTCCCGCGCCCGGTTCAGAACATCGACGCCATCGCCACCAGGCATCTCTAAATCTAGGAGGAGCACATCAGGACGGAGGGTCAGCAGGCGATTGACGGCTGTATCCGCGTCCTCCGCCTCACCCACAACAACGAAATCGGGTTGCGTGCCGAGAATGGTCACCAGCCCCGCGCGTACGACAGGGTGATCATCGACGACAAGGATGCGAATGTGGGACGCAGGCGCGCTGTGCGTAGATTCTGACACGCTCATCATGGGGCCTTCAAGGGGATGGTGAACTCGACGACGGCGCCAGCGCCTGGGCTGCTCTGAATCTGTAGTGTACCGCCCAGCAGCCTGGCGCGTTCGCTGATTCCGATCAGGCCAAAGCGACTCGCCGGGGTCTGGGATGGATCGAAGCCGCGCCCGTCGTCACGGATCACACAGTGGACCTGCTGCGGCGTGATGACTAAGCGCACGCTGGCATGCTGCGCCTGGGCGTGGCGCGCGATATTCGTGATCGCCTCCTGCACGATGCGATAGATGGCGCTTTCCAGGCGCTGCGGCAGAGGATGGTTCGCGCCGGTGATCGAGACGCGCAGCCGCACGCCGTGCAGCAATGGCTCGCGTTTCGCCAGGTTACGCAGAGCATGCGCCAGAGACTGCCCTTCCAGCGGCGCGGCGCGCAGGTCCATCACCGTGCGGCGGACCTCTTCGAGTGTGGCGCGTGTCAACTCCAGCGCTTGGCGCACAGACGCGTGGATGCGCTCATCGCGCAGATCCGCCTGCTGATCGGCGTCGAGCAGCGCGTCGGCGGATTCAAGTTGCAGCGCGGTCGCCGTCAGCCCCTGCGCGACGGTGTCGTGCAGTTCACGCGCCAGACGGGCGCGTTCCTCGACCGCGCCGAGTTCCACGCTACGCGCATAAAGGCGCGCGCGCTCGATGGCGATGCTCAGCAGATTGCCCACCGTATGCAGCAGGCGCAGGTCGTCCGTCGATAGTTCACGCCAATCGGGGCTGGCGAGGTTGAGCACGCCGAGTTTCTCCCCGCGCGAGGCATAGAGGGGGACGCTGGCATGATAGCGCAGGCCATCGGCGTCGTTGATGAGCGCCTTGAGCCGTGTGCAGGTGATGATGTTGACGTTCGCCGCTCCCGCCATGTCGCCCCGCCGGAACGTATCCAGGCAGTAACACCAGCCCTCCATGCGCTGCGGATAGTTCGCCAGACCTGGTGGAAGATTGCGCGCGGCGGCGAGGTAGGACTGATCGGTCCCTTCGCGCAGGAGCCAGACCCAGCCGGTGCGCAGACCAAAGAGGCCGGCCATCTGCTCCAGCGTCGTCT
>DATAOM010000530.1:0-4696 GCA_036265775.1 Ktedonobacterales bacterium
CGACGGCCGGCGAAGACGTTCTCCGGCGGCATGCAACGCCGCCTCGACATCGCGATGGGCCTGGTGCACCGGCCGCAGGTGCTCTTCCTCGACGAGCCGACGACTGGGCTGGACCCCGAGGCGCGCGCGGATATGTGGCGCGAGATCGCAAAGCTTTCGCGCGAGGACGGGCTGACCGTCCTGCTGACGACGCATTACCTCGAAGAAGCCGATCACCTGGCGCAACAGGTCGCGATCATTGACCATGGGCAGATCGTCGTCGAGGGCGCGCCCGACGAGCTGAAGGCGGAGCTACGCGGCGACGCCATCCAGGTGGAGCTAGCCGAGCCTGCACCAGAAGCGAGCATCCGCGCCGCGCTCGGCGGCCTCGACGGCGCGCTGCGCGAAGTCGTAATCGAGGGGCGCAGCCTACGGGCAAGAGTGGATAGCGGGGCCAGCGCCCTGCCCAGTGTCCTTGCCGCGCTCGACGCCGCCAGCATCCGCGTCTCCACCGCAACCGTCGCACGACCATCGCTAGACGATGTCTACCTGCGCCACACCGGGCGCGCCTACGCCGAAGCCGAGAATAAGGAGAAGATCCGATGAGCGCCGCGCTCGCCAACTCCGCCCAGATCACCAACCGCTACCTGCGCGCGTTTCTGCGCCAGCCGTATTACATCATCGGCACGCTGATCCAGCCGGTCATCTGGCTGCTGCTCTTCGGCCAGCTCTTCAAGAGCGTCGCCGATATTCCTGGCTTCACCGCCGCGTCGTACATTACCTTCCTCACGCCGGGCGTCGTCGTCATGTCGGCGATGCTCTCGGCGGGCTGGAGCGGCACGAGCTATGTCGTGGATATGGAGCGCGGCGTGATGGATCGCTTCCTCGTCACCCCCGTGCGCCGCAGCGCGCTGATCGGCGGCGAACTGGTCTACCAAGCCGGGATGGTCTTGCTGCAATCGCTCATCATCCTGGGGCTGGGCTACGTCGTGGGGGCGCGCTTCCCTGGTGGGCCCGTCAGCGTCGTATTACTGCTCGTAGCCACAGTGCTGCTTGGCGCGGCCTTCGCCTCGCTCTCCAACGCGCTGGCCCTGATTCTGCGCAAGCAGGAGTCGCTGATCGCGCTTAATGTCAGCCTGACGCTGCCGCTGACGTTCCTCTCCTCGGCCTTCCTGCCACTGAATCTGATGCCGGAGTGGATGCAGACGGTGGCGCGGTTCAATCCGGTGAACTGGGCCGTCGAGGTGGGCCGGCAGACGTTAGCCGAGAGCGTGGATTGGCAGTTCGTGGCGGTACGGCTGGCGGGGTTGCTCGCGCTGACGCTGGTCTGCGCGTGGCTCTCGATTCGCGCCTTCCGCGCCTACCAGCGTTCGGTTTAAGCAGCGGATTTCAGCGTGGCGTCATGGTCCTATTACTGTGGCGCCACGCTCAGCCCTGATCTGTTTGCTGCTTGCGGTGCCGGGCCTCGACGAGAGAGTACGCTTCGGCCAACAAAGGCGTGATGGTCTCGAAGGTTTCCGGGCTAGGATTGAGCACACAGACAAACGATTGCGGCGCGTAGACAGGATGTGGCATCAGCCGGTCCAGCGCCGCATAGTCATACTCGGCATCCTTTGCGCTCTCCTTGCCGGGGAGATAGCCGAAGAGCTTCTGGAAGGTCTCGCGGCTCACGCCGATGTTGAGCCGATAAACGCCTGGGCGGTCAAGCTGCGATAAGTTGTCGAACTCGCCGTAGTCTTTGGTGACGATGGTAGCGAAGGGTTGCCGGCGCGCTGGGTCAACGTCGCGCTGGGCGGCGGTGAAGAAGAAGGTGTCGCCCGCGCCGGGGCCGTCGGTTGGCCGCTGCACCTCAACTCCGCCAAACGTGTTCTCGACGTACTGGATGATCGCGTCCTGGTCCATGTGTCACTCCACGCTGAAGGTGACGGCACGCGCCGTCTTGGGTCCTCTAACTCGTGAGATCAGCCCCTCAGTGTATCACGCCTGCTGTTCACGCGTGATGGCTATCCGTAGCCGCGCCTTCACCGTTTCCCATGTTTCTGTGCGGCCCTCGGCTATATCCTGCATGCCCCGGCATAGCGCTGCCATTTGCTGGAAGTTGCCAAGAATCTCCAGTGTCTCCAGCATGCCATCGTAGAGTTCCCATGGCAGAATCGCTAGCACTGACGCGCCGTTGTCTGTGATGATCGCCCCTTCTGGATGAACGTACTGCGTCAGTTCGTCAGGTAACTGCGCGAGACGCTTGCGCGCTTCGGCTATCGAGAGTATGCGGGACATGAAAGCCTCTCTTGTGCTTCTGTCGAGCGCGCTAGCTGTGGCAAGCCAATACCACTACTCGGCTTGCGGGATACTGCGCCAAGAACTCCTGTGCTTCTCTTCTGGACTGCGCGAAGGAGGCGCTTCGTTCGTCATCGTTTCTAATGAACTCATAGCCGAGAGCATGCCAGACGCCTTCGGGTGTAATAACGGCGATTGGCGTGAAGTCTTCAGGCGTATCTGGCACAGGCCAGACGTTGTCTTGAACTGTCCAGATGCGATAGCCATCCCAGTGTCCTTGTGGATTGGTGGTCGTCATCCAATACAGCGCGCCGTCTTCAATCCAACACTCAAAGCCACTGGCATCGCGAACCTCAGCCAGCATGACTTCAAGATTGCTGGGGTCAAGATCGAAACAGTCCGCAAGGAAGTCAATCTCCTCCTGTGGAACCGCCTCTTTGTAAGGCTGAACCGGCCGATCCAACTCATATGGCTCCATGAGGCGGGCCACTTCCTGCGCGATATCGCTTGTTTCAAGAGATACAAGGACAATCGCAAAGAACTGCATGTCGCGCCTCCACGAACGCAACGCCTATTCTATAGGGCTTTGGTCAAGCGACCTAATGGTTTTCCGCGAATGAGTTCGTTTACCAGGGGATTGAGGTAGTGCGTAGTGATCCACTCGATCACTGGGACGCAGACGGCGTCCCCAAAGCCAAAGTACGCTGAGTCGAGAGAATCGGGCAAGATGTAATCCTCCGCGCCCATCAGCCGGGCCGCCTCGCGTGGCGTCAGCAGCCGTGCGTGGTACTCGCTATGCCCCGCCTTGAAGAGAATCTGCTTTGCGCTGCCACCCTTTGGAGTCCGCAGGCAGCCCGCGATCCCGTCCGTGCGTAGCTCGGCCATCGAACGCCCTGCGCGCATGCGGCGGAAGACCGTGCCATAGGACCACTCCTCGCCCGCGATCATGCGCTCAGCGACTGCGCGATGCGCCGGACTCATCTGGCTCAGCAGGTAGGTCGCGCGCTCGGCGCTCCACCACATCGGGTGGTCCGGCGGCAGATCTTCGAGGATGTCGGTAAGCTTTCCGCTAGAGACGGGCATAGACGGCAGTGGACGCGCGCGCCAGTGAATCGTATCCTGGTGCGCCAGCATGTACTCGGCCAAAGCGCGTGGGCGCACGTCGCTCACCAGCGGAACTGGCAGCGGCGACGCAGGGTTATCGTCGTAAAGCGCGTCCTGTACTCCAATCAAGAACAGACGCTGGCGGCTCTGCGGCACGAAGCGCGCCGCGTCGAGTATGAAGGCGTCCACGCTGTAGCCCAGCCGGTTGAGTTCCTGCATCGCCACATGGAAGTCGGCGCCGCGATGCGAGGTCAGAAAGCCGGTGACGTTCTCCAGTAAGACGAGCGGTGGTCGGCGCTCGCCCAATTCTTCCAGCGCGTGGGTGAAACCCCAGAAGGCCGAGGACTCGCGCACATGGATGCCACCGCGCGCCCCGGCCAATGAGAGGTCTGTGCAGGGGAACGACGCCGTCGCCAGTGTCACGTCTGGGATTGCCCCGATAGCAAGAGCATGCACATCGCCCAGCAGGAAGTGCGGCTTGGCGTCGTGGAAATGCGCGGTGTACATCGCCTCCTTGCGCTGGTCAATGTCATTGGCGAAGGCAACATGCCAGCCTTGCCGCTCCAGGCCCAGACGCATCAGGCCGATGCCAGCGAAGAACTCGGCGACGGTGCGCTGCGGCAGACGCGAGGCGAGCGAAGAAGCGACATCTGCTGTATCATGCTCGACGACTCGCTCGACCATGCTCACACATCCTTCCAGGTCAGTGCGAAGCTGGCTCTCCCAGAAGCGCAGCACGATCCATCCTTGGGATAAGAGCACGCTCGTATGAATAGCGTCGCGGGTCATGTTGCGGCGTATCTTGGTCAGCCAGTAGGTCTTCGTCGCGGTCTCGGGGAATTGCTCTTCGAGCGCGTTGAGCTTGCGCTTGCGGAACTGGTTGCCGTGCCAGAAGTCGCCGTCCACGAAGAGAGCGAGACGCGCCGAGGGAATAACAATGTCCGGCTTGCCTGGCAGGTCGGTCGCGTTGACGCGATAGCGCAGCCCACGCGCCCACAGCGCCCGGCGCAGCGCCAACTCCGGCGTAGTGTCCTTGCCATGCACCTTGCGCATGATCGCAGAGATCTCCTCCGCCGACCGCTTCGCGGGCGTTTTGGGCGTTGTCTTTGATGGCATAGTGCTCGCGTCACTCCTCATGGCTTGCGCTCAGCCGTCACACGATACATGGTACAACGTAGCAAACAGCAGGTCTTCGCCACATAGGGATAACGGACGATGCCTAATCACATGACCACGCTCGGCTTTCGGGCCAGCACAAACGACGAGTTCGCCGATCTGGCGATGATCGCCGCCACGCAAGGAGAGCGGGTTCAGGTCAGTGGCGGGACGTATTACC
>DATAOM010000531.1:0-13215 GCA_036265775.1 Ktedonobacterales bacterium
TTCGCGGCGGCGACCCACGCCAGCCCGATGCCGGTGTTGCCGCTGGTCGGCTCGATGATCGTCCCACCCGGCTTGAGGACGCCGCGTTCCTCAGCGTCGCGGATCATACTCACGGCGATGCGATCCTTGACGCTGTAGCCCGGTTGGAAGGACTCCAGCTTGGCGAGTACGGTGGCGCCAGAGGGGATGACATGGTTCAGACGGACAAGAGGCGTGTGACCCATCAACTCGGTCGCGTCATTGGCCCAGCGCGGCATACATCAACTCCCTTGCATCGTGTTTCGAGACATTGCCTGCGTCGCTCTTCCATGCGCGCCGCGCCGCGTCGTATGGCCGCCGAGCGTCTCGTTGGATAGTACGCCGGGAGTTTCACTTTCAGCAAGGGATGCGGAGATCACCTGCGATCATTCGCGTGGTGGATCGCTCATTTGCCGATACAAAATTCGGCGAAGATGTGGTCAAGCAGATCATCCGTCGCCGCCTCGCCGGTGATCTCGCCGAGCGCCGCGAGCGCCGCGCGCAGATCAGTCGAGACGAAATCGAGCGGCAGCTTATCGCCAAGCGTCTGTTGCGCCGCGCGCAGATACTCCCCGGCGCGTCGTAGCGCATCCTGGTGTCGTGCGCTGGAGACCGCCAGGTCCGCTGGATGGAGTTCGCCGCCAAGCGCGAGTCGCCCCACGGCCTCCGCCAGTTCCTCCAGCCCCTTATGCGTCATGCAGGAGACCGAGACGATTGGCGCGCCGGGCCAGAGATGATCAACCTCGCCCGTTCGCAGCGTCGAGTGGAGATCGGCCTTGTTCGCCACGACGAGCACCGGCGTGGCGTCGAGTGACTCCGTGCCGTCATCGGCGTCCTCTGCGCGCAGGGCGCGCAACTCTTCGGCTACATCACGATCAGCGCGCGTCACGCCAGCCGATGAATCTATGACCAGCAAGAGCAGATCAGCCTCACGCGCCGCCGAGCGCGACCGCTGTACGCCGATGCGCTCGATGGGGTCATCCGTCTCGGTGAGGCCAGCGGTATCCACTAGATGAACCGCGACGCCGCCCAGAATCGCGCGCTCCTCGACGGTGTCGCGCGTCGTGCCGGCGATGGACGTCACAATCGCGCGCTCGTCGCCCAGCAGCGCATTGAGCAGGCTCGACTTGCCGACGTTGGGCCGGCCAAGGATCGCCACGCGCGCGCCCTGCGCCAGTACACGACCACGCGCCGACCCGGCTAGCAACTCGTCAACCGTCTTTTGCGCCTCAGCGACGAATCGCGCTAGCTCTACCGGATCGGGCGGCGGGACTTCCTCGTCGGGGAAATCGATGTGCGCCTCGATGCGCGCCAGCGCATTCAGCGCCGCCTCGCGCGCCGAGTGCACGCGCGCAGAGATCTCGCCGCGCAACTGACGGTAGGCCAGGCGGCGGCCAGCGTCGGTCTCGGCGTTGATCAGCGCCAGCACCGCCTCCGCCTGCGCCAGATCAATGCGCCCGTTCAGGAAGGCGCGCAGCGTCATCTCGCCCGGCCGAGCGGACCGCGCGCCCAGCGACAGAGCCGCCGTGAGGATGCGCTGGAGGACCAGCGGACCGCCATGCGCGTTGATCTCGACGGTGTCCTCGCCCGTGTAGCTGTGCGGCGCGCGAAGGAAAGCCACCAACACATCGTCGAGCGGTTCACCCGTCGCCGGGTCGATTATGGAGCCATAGGTGAGCAGATGCGAGACCGGCTCCTCGGCGCGCTCAGAGGCTGGCTGGAATAGACGCCTGCCGATGGCGAAGGCGTCCGGGCCGCTTACACGGACGATGCCGACGCCGCCGACGCCGGGCGGGGTGGCTATGGCGGCGATGGTCTCGCCTGTGTCAAGGCCCGATGCATGCTGCGATGTATCCATAGCTGGGATCGTATCACGCATGAGAATCCGCGCGTTCTGTGCGGGCGTCAGCGCATGATCTTTATGGGATACAATACAAGAGAATGGCGATCTATCTGCCCAAAAAAAGAGAAGTCTCTCTATGCCACAATCTCCTGTCACGCTCTGGGTCCGCTTTGCCCGCGTCTTCCATCGCATGGACCGCAGGCTCGTCGCGCAGTTGCGCGCGCGTGATCTGAGCCTGGCGCAGTTTGACGTGCTTGCCCAGGTCAGCGCGAGTGAGGGGCTGACCCAGCAGGAGCTAGCCGACCGTCTGTTGGTGACCAAGGGGAATGTCTGCCAGTTGCTCGACCGCATGGAAGACGCTGATCTGCTCGCTCGACGACAGGATGGGCGAGCGAATCGCGTGTATCTGACTGCCAGCGGCACACGTCTCGTACGAGAGGTTCTGCCGGAGCAGGAGGCACTGATCACTAGCCTGCTCTCTGCGCTGACTTCCGAGGAGCAGCGCCAGTTGCGCGTCCTGCTGCGCACGCTCGATCATAGCCTGCGCGGGGACGAGGGCGAGGCGTAGCGACTGCGCCCTACGGCTCCTCAGTGACAAACGCCCTCCTGGAGCGCTAATTGCCCGCGCGTCAGTACGTCATTGCCAGAGCGCCGAGCGTCAGTCCAGCGCCAGTCCCGGCAAGCAACACACGGTCGCCGCGCTCGATTCTCCCCGCCTGGACAGCTTCCGCCAGCGCGAGCGGTATTGAGGCCGCGACGCAGTTGCCACGGTCGCGCAGGTTCAGGTAGACCTGCTCGTCGGTGAATCCGAGCCGGCTTGTCAGGAGGTTGACGGCGTGCCCGCTCGCCTGATGCGGAATGACCGTGCGCACACTCTCGCGCGTCCAGCCGGTCTCCTCGAAGAAGCGATCGAGAAATGGCGAAATGAGCTGGCCCGCCTGGCGGAAGACCGCGCGCCCGTTCATCGAGAACTGGTTCATCTCCGGCGTCGTCGTGGGGTCGTCTGGGAGATGCAGTGTGCCGCCGCCCAGTATCTGTGTCGCGTCGGCGCCGCTGGAATGGGTCTCGAAGCGTGCATGGTGGATCGCGCTCGCCTCGCCTTCATCGCTGCGGGTGACGATGGCTGCGGCAGCGGCGTCACCAAAGAGCACATAGCTTTCTGGCTGATTGGGATTGATCGAGCAGGAGGCCTTCTCGCTGCTGAAGATAAGAGCATTGCGGTACGCTCCGGTGGCTATCAGCGCGCCGACGGCATGCAGCGCGAAGGCGAAGCTCAGGCAGGTGGCGTTGATGTCAAAGCAGGCGCTGCGGCCCTCGGGCGCGCCCAGTTCACGCTGCGTCAGGGCCGCCGTGCAGGGAATCGCCTGTTGCGGAGCGGAAGACGCGCCGACGATCACATCAAGATCGTCGAGGTCCATCTGCGCCGCCGCTAGCGCCCTACACGAAGCGGCGACCGCCATGCTGACCGTGGTCTCTGTTGTCGCATAGCGCCGCTCGCGCACGCCAGCTGCTCGCTCAATGTAGTCAGGTGAAATGCCCAGTCGCTGGGCGATCTCTTCGTTGTCAACACACCGTTCAGGCAGGTAATAACCAAGTCCTGCGATCTTGACCGGAAACATACGCCCCCACTGTTGTTCTTCCGCCACCCACTGCAACGCAAAATTCATCGCAGGTCGGAGACAGTGTATCCGTTTCCCCGATCACGCGCTAGTCTCGCAATCATTCCTGATAGAGGCGGCGCACGCGGCGGCGCTTTCTGTCTGGCGCGAGCAACTCTAGCTCATGCTCGATAGTGAGGTCCATCCGGCGGCAGCCGTACCGCGCCGCCGTCTCATCAGCGCTCCGTCGCAGCGCCTCGTCCACCGCATCTGGCTCGGCGACGGGGAGTAGCGCGACGCGCACACATAGCTGCCCAGGGTGCTCCTGAACCGCTTGATATTCCGCGATCGCGTCGCTGGTGAGCAGGATCATGCGCCGGATGACATCAGGGAAGAAGGGGCGCAACTCGCCAGCGTTGGTCACGAAATAGCAGACGTCATCGCAGCGACCCTCGATTGCCTCGATGACGCGAAAATCCGACCCGCAGCGACAGCGTTTATCCGCGAGCCGCAGAACGTCATTCAGCCGGTAGCGGATGATCGGCTGCGTCCTGCGCCAGAGGTCCGTCACGATCGGTGTCACGCGCTCGGTCCCCGAACGCGCGCCCTGGTCGCCGAGTGGCTCGAATTGCAGCGCGACGAGGTCCTCTTGAATGTGCAGCGAACCATGCGCGCAACTGATCGCCAGCAGCCCCTCCGTACACTGATAGATCTCATGGACCGGCGCCTGGAACGCGCCCTGCAGGCGTACGCGATCCTGCGGCTCCAGCGTCTCGGCGACGGAGATGAGTCGCTGTGGATGAATGCGCAGGCGCGAGGTTGTCAACTCGTCCGCCAGCTCGTCGAGTAGAGATGGCGGGCCGATCACGATATGCGGCTGGAAGAGATTTAGGCACGCAATCGCTTCGGTGAGCGGCGTCATCAGGTCGAAATACTGGAACTGAATCAGCGCGCTGCCCACCTGCTCGTAGAGGTTGTTGTTTGAGCGCAGGAAGAAGGCGACGCGCAGCCGCCCCGTGAGCTGGCGCAGGGTGCGTGACAGGATCACGCCGGCCCAGCCAGCCTGTTCCTCTGGGCTGGCGAGAAAGACGCCGCGATGTCCCGACGTTCCTGATGAAAGGCCGACCGTGACGCCGCGCAGCGTTGGCGTGAAGTCGCGGCTGCGCTCGGCGCGCAACGCCACCTCCAGCGCCTCGTCTGCGCTGACGCCGATGGTGTTGAAGCGCGCGAAGTTCGCCATCATCTGGCGCTTGTCCACGGTCGGCAGCGCGCGCCACTCCACGAGGTCATGTCCCGCCCAATGATCGTGGTAAAACGGCGACCGCTCATTGGCGAAGCGCACGATCGCCCGCGCCCGCCGCTCCTGGTACGTCGCCAGCCGCTTTCCATGCAGCCGCTCCCAGCGCCAGCGCGCGGCGGCGAAGTGTCGCGCTATCGTGACCGCCTGCCCTGCCCTCATAGGTGATGTCCTTGGGTGATGTCCTTGGGTGATGTCCTTGCCTGATTAGATGCGAAGCGGGCGCGACGTGATGACCTCGCGGGCGAAGGCTTCCGGGCAGTGGCTCGGCACGATGCGCACGTCGGGATGCGCCTGGACGAAGGTATGTACGCGCCTGATGGTGTCCTGCACGGCGGCGGGGCTATCGGCGATGAAATTGGCGATGCGTCCCGGTGGGCGGACCTCGCGGATCGAGCGGCTCAGCCAGCAGCAGTCGGCGGCGAAGAGCACGGGGCCATTCTCCGTCTGTGCCAGCATGCCGATCTGGCCACGCGCGTGTCCCGGCAGCAGGACCAGCAGCAGTGATCCGTCACCGAAGTAGTCGCAGGTCGGGCCAAGCCCCGGCAGCGGCGGTCCGTCAAATGTGTTGGGAAATGCGGCGCGGCGCTCGAAATCAGGAGGCAGCAGCATTGGCAGGAAGCCATGGCGCAGCGCGCCGAAGCCACGACGTGGCGCGACGTGTTGGTAGGCGGCGCGCAGGGTGACGTAGGTGGCGTCAGGGAAGTCGCGCAGTCCCGCGATATGATCGGCGTGGAAGTGCGAGACGAAGATCAGGCGGATGTCCGACGGTTTCAAGTCGAATGCGCCCAACTGGCTCGCCACCGCCAACTCCGGGCGAATGAAGAGCGGTGTGATGCGGCGGTAGAGCGAGTAGGGGAAGGTTGCGGTAGCGTCGAGCATGCGCGGATGGTAACCGGTATCCCAGAGCAGCCAGCCATGCCGGGAATGCTGGAGTAAGGCGACGAGGGAGTGACACTGGATGCGCGCATGACGCCCACCAGCGAGCGCGTGATCTTCCCAGGCAAGGCAATAGCCGGTATCGAGCATGTGGCAGCGCAGCCGTAGCGCGTTCGAGCTCATACCCGTGCCCACGCCCGTGTATACGCGATACGAATATCGTCCGTGATCTGGCGCAACTGCTCCAGCCGCAGCGCGCTCAGCGTTCGCTCGATCCCTTCTTCCAGTGAAACTAAGGGCTTATAGCCGAGGTCGCGTTTGGCGGCGGCGATGTTGTAGGTCTGCGCGCGCGCGAGGATGAGCGCTGAGTAGCGCGTCAGCGTCGGCTCTTTCCCAGTGACGCGCGCGACCTGCTCCATCGCGCCAGCAGCGGCGAGCGCGGTGGGCAGGGATATACGCCAGCGTGGCAGCGGCAGCTTCAACTCCTGGAGGATGCGCCGCACCAGATTCCACAGCAGCGCATGCTCGTCGTTGGTAATGTGATAGGTCTTTCCCACCGCCGCGTCCGCCGTCATTGCCAGGCGCATCGCCTCGACAACGTTCTCCACATACGTCAGGTCAACGAGATTGCGGCCGTCGCCAATCAGTGGCAGCCGCCCAGTTCGCGCGGTGGCGAGCAGGCGCGGCAGGAGCGCGCGATCGCCTCGGCCGAAGATCGCCTTGGGCCGCAGGATGACCGTCTCCAGGTCGCCAGACGCGGCGTTGACAAGGTCTTCGCCGAGCTTCTTAGTCTGCGAGTACACGGAGATAGCGGTCGCGGGATACGGCGCCGCCTCGGTGAGATTGTGCTGGTCCTGCCCGTCGAAGACGACACTTGGCGACGAGACGTAGATCATCCGGCGCACACCAAGACGCTGGCAGCCGTCGATGACCGCCTGCGTCCCGCCGACGTTTGTCGCATAGAACTCAGCCTTCGGACCCCACGGTGAGGAGAGCGCTCCGGCGTGCTGCACGACCTCTATGCCAGCACATGCCGCGATGACAGCTTCTTGGTCACGCAGATCGCCACGCCACACCTCGGCGCCATTCACGATGGGGGCGTCATCCGCGCCGGGATTGCGGACAAGGATGCGTACCTGGTGGCCATGCTCAACCAGCGCCGCAGTGAGCCGCCGCCCCAGGAACCCCGTCGCGCCCGTGACCAGTACCCTCATGCGCCTCACGCTCCCCGCTCAACCGCCAGCCACCATCATACCCTAGTCAGAGCGTCAGGCGAAGTGACAGCCGCATGATATACTGCGGCCTGGCGATCAACGCCCGCCGCCATCGTGTCGCTATCGCAATGAGAGGATAGCCGTCGTGCTGAATCCCAATGATCCCAATCCCGCGCCGGGCACGCTTGATCCTGAGCGCGCCAACTGGCTCAAGCAGTTCATCCGTGCAATTCCTGATTATCCGCAGCCTGGCATCCTCTTCCGCGACATCACGCCGCTCCTGCAGAATCCGGAGGCGCTGCGCTATGTGATCGAGGCGATGGTGACGCGCTACCGCGACATGAACATCGAGCAGGTGGTGGGCATCGAGTCGCGCGGCTTCATCTTCGGGACGCCACTCGCCTACCTGCTGGGGACGGGCTTCGTGCCAGTGCGCAAGAAGGGCAAGCTCCCACACGAGACGTATTCGGTCGAGTATGACCTGGAGTATGGCTCGAACGTGCTGGAGATTCACCGCGACGCCCTGGTTCAGGGGCAGCGCACGCTCATCGTGGATGACCTCCTGGCGACGGGCGGCACGACGGCGGGGACGGTGCAGCTTGTCGAGCAGCTTGGCGCCGAGGTCGTCTCGCTGACGTTCCTGATCGAGTTGGAGGCGCTCAAGGGGCGCGACCGGCTGGTGGGACACGATGTCTTCGCCCTGCTCAAGTTCTGAGCTACCAATGCCGCCAGTGGGCTACTTCTCATGGCCATCGTGATTCACGCCGCGCGCGCCACCCGCGACTGGTACGGCGTCGGCGTGCGCAAGGGCGAGCGCGTCTACCACGTCCTCTCCGACCAGATGGGCGAGGCTGGCTCACGCGAGCTACGCGAATTCGTCGCTCAACTCGGCATCCGCGCGCGCTGGGCGCAGTATCCTGGCACGTACCGCGAGCACTTCGACGCGCCGGGCCGCGCCCTGGACGATCTGCTGCGCCTGGGTGGACGCATGATCTCGACGCATGACCTTGGCGCGCTCCTCGCCGCCAAGCGCGCCGCGCAGGCAAACGAACGGGCGCCATAGAAAGAGCTTGAGAAAGGGTATCCTCGGCATGGGCGAGGCCGATGCACTGGCCGGCTACATCGAACTCCTTGGCGCTTGCTTCCCCGCCCTCAACGTCCAGCGCGCCAGCCTGCTCGGCGAGGGATGGGATAGTGTTGCGCTGCTCGTCAACGACCAACTCGTCTTCCGCTTCGCCAAGCGACCCGACGCCGCCATGCGCCAGGCCCGTGAGGCGGACCTGCTGCCTCTGCTGAGCGACCGCCTGCCACTGCCGGTTCCCCGCTACACCTACACCTGGGCTGATCCCGCCTGGCCAGGCAAGCGCATCGTCGGCTACCAACTGATTGCCGGCGAGCCACTCATGCTCACTCGCCCCGAGCATGGCGCACCCTTGGCGGCGCAGCTCGGCGCGTTCGTGAGCGCCCTGCACGCCGTTCCTCTCGAGGAGGCGCGGCGACACGGCATGGTGGGCAGGGACGCCGCGAGCCTGCGTGAGGCGTATCGTGGATTCTTCGCCAGGGTCCGCACGAATATGCTGCCACTCTTCACTGAGCAGGAGCAGGCGGCAATTGTCGCCTTCTGGTCAGGCTATCTGGATGACGACGCCTGCTTTACCTTCACGCCTACGTTGGTCCATCGCGATCTCGTTGCTGAGCATGTGCTCTTTGACCCCGCTACCGGCCATCTGACGGGTGTCATTGACTGGGGTGACGCTGGCATCGACGACCCCGCCGTAGACTTTGCTGGTGTGCGGCGACAGCTTGGCGCCGAGTTCGCGCGACAGATGCTGGACGCCTACCACCCCACGCTCGATGCGACCGCGCTGCGGCGCATGGACTTTTATGCAGGCATGGAGCCGTTCCACGAGATCCACTTCGCCCAGACGCACGGCGATGCGGCTCATCTGGCGCACGGCATTGAGTTGGCTCGTCGACAATTGGCGCAGGAGTGACCTGCTGGCCAATGGATGAGACAGCTTGCACCGCTTTTCAAGACCAATTTCTTATGCTGCGGGAACGTTTTGCCCTCCCCACGTCATCTGTATTGATGAATTGCGATCAACGCTGGCGACCGGGGTCAGCGCTCAACCAGTTCAGATAGATGACGGGTGTGCGTGGTGGCGGACGAAGCGAGCTACGTGCGGCAGGTCTCGCTGCATGCCGCGGCGGTGCTGCGTGTGGCGACGGCGCTCGTGGGCCACGACGACGCCGAGGATGCGGCGCAGGAGGCGTTGACTCGCGCCTGGCGCGCCTGGGGAACGCTGCGCGACACCAATGCGGCGCGCTCCTGGCTGCTGCGCATCACGGTCAACGTCTGTCGCGAGTGGCTGCGCGGCTCGATGGGAACGTCGAGGCGCATGATGCAGCCGCTGCCGGACGATACGCAGGCGGCCGTGCTCTTTGACCTCTACGCCGGCACAAGCGACCATACCGGCGCGCTCGACCTCCGCGCCGCCGTACGTGATTTGCCCGGCGAGCAGCGCCTTGTCGTCGCGCTGCGCTTCTACGGCGGCATGCGTGCGACAGAGATCGCCGAGGCGCTGGACATCCCACCGGCGACGGTGCGCACCCGGCTCCATCGCGCGCTGATCACGCTACGCACTCGGCTGCAACCTTCAGATGGGCGGCTGCGCTCGACGCGCCAGGCCGAAGGAGGCTGGTGATGTCGCAGCGGCCCGACGACTTTTACACCGACCTCGGCCGGTTCGGCGCCTCGGATGAGCTGCGTCCGGTCTACGAGCGGGTCGACGCCGACGCGCGCGCCTGGAGCGCCACCGTGGGCGACGAGACGCCCTTGATCGCGTACGCGCGTTCGTTGTCGCGCCGTTCTCGTGAGGAGACAATGCGTATGCAATCGCAGCCAAATCACCCCGAGTGGGAGATGACGCAACGCTTGCCTTACACGAATCCAGACTATCAGCCGCAACAGCGCCCATCGCGGCTGCGCACATGGGTAGCAGTGGCCGCCGCTGCGCTCGTCGTCGCGCTCCTCGGTGGCTCATTCTACTTGCTGCAAGCCTCGCGCAACAATGGGACGCCTGCCACGCCGACCGCTACCACTGCCCAACCGACCGCAACCCCATTGCCCACAGCCACTGCCACCCTCGCCGCCGCATGTCCGACTATTTCAAGTCCTGATAAGGTCAGTTCCTACCAGTTTGGCGACATCTCCCTATCGATCTACATGTCGGGTGTGGCTTATCCCGCCTCCATGTTGCCAGCAGGTACCCCGTTGGCGCCGTTCAAACTTGGCCCTAATACCGACGCACATCGCGGGTTGCCTTCCACGCCCGATGTGAATCCTTTCCTGGATAGCGCCATCTTCGTCACGGCCTGCAACGCCTCGAAAACCATCAGCCACCGCATAGATGGACTGACTGTGCGCGTCGCCAGTTTCGTACCCTTCAATGGCGACTTGAATAGCTGGCAGTTTTGCGATGAGTATTATCAGAATGGTCAGGTAGCTGGCGGCGGCTGTGGTGGAGGCTTGGCCTATGGCGAGAAGCTCAAGGCCGCCTTTCCAGCGAACGCTGGAACTGGAGCGGTGGTTGCGGCGACTCTGGTGGACGCGAACACAGAAGGCCCACTTCCGCTCACGCGCGCGCCTGGGCAGAGCATAGATATGCTTGTCGCGCTGACCCCGCCCACCGCGCTGGGAACGTACCGCTTCTCCTTCAGTGTGAGGGTGGATGGCGCGAATCTGCCCTTCGCGCTGTTCACAGACGACCTACTTCTCGGCCCAGCGCGCAAGTGGACAGGCGCAGCGTGCGCCAACCCTGCGATGCAAAGCCAGATTCCCGTCGGCAGCACGGACGCCTATATTTGCCCCGAATCGTAGGGCATGGCGCACGGTCTGTATTATGAGCCTGCCTTGCGGTTCTCGGTGGCCCAGAACTCCATCAGGTCGCTCTTGGAGATGACGCCGCGCAAGCCGTCCGCGCCGATCACCGCGACGGCGGTCTGGCCGCCCGCGAAGAGCGTGTATGCCTCGCGCACCGGCGCCGAGTCTGGCAGCGACGGCAGCGGCGGACCCTGCCAGTCGCGCACGCGCTGGCCGTTCAAGCGCTCGCCTGACGCGAGCCGTTGCAGAAGCTGGGTCTCGGTGAGGGAGCCGACGACCGTATCTCCGTCCAGCACCGGCAACTGCGAGATGCCATACTTATGGAAATATTCGATGGCGTCGGCCACGCGCTCATCCGGCTTCACACCGATCAGTTGCGGAATCGCGGCCTCGACCTGGCTCTTGTGCGCCAGCACGTCCGCTAGCGACGGCTGCGACGGCGCCTCGAAGAAGCCATTCTCACGCATCCACGTATCGTTGAAGACCTTCGAGAGATAGCCACGCCCGGTGTCGGGCAACAGGACTACCATCACGTCGTCGGCGCTCAATCCCTTGGCGTATTCCAGGGCTGCGGCCAGCGCCGTCCCTGCCGAGCCGCCGCAGAGGATACCTTCCTCGCGCGCGAGTCGCCGTGTCAGCGCGAATGATGTGCGGTCGTCCACGCGGATGATCTCATCCACGACCGACGGGTCCCAGTTGGCGTGGAACTTGTCGGTGCCAATACCCTCGACCTTGTAGGGCCGGGGATCGTCACCGGAAAAGATCGAGCCAGCGGGGTCCGCGCCGACCACGGTGATCGCGGGATTTTTCTCTTTCAGGTAGCGCGCCGTGCCGACGATGGTGCCGGTCGTGCCGATGCCGGCGACGAAGACCGTGACCTTGCCCTCCGTGTCATTCCAGATCTCCGGCCCCGTGGTGCGGTAGTGTGAGAGCGGGTTCGCGGGATTGGCGTACTGGTTTGGCATGCATGCGCCAGGAATCTCCTGCGCCATCCGCGCGGCGACGTTCTGATAGTGTTCCGGTGAGTCGAAGCTGACGGTGCTGGGGCAGATCACCACCTCGGCGCCGTACGCGCGCAGGAGGCTGCGCTTCTCCTCGGCCACTTTGTCGGTCATCACGCAGATGAGGCGGTAGCCCTTGATCGCAGCCGCGATGGCGAGTCCTGTGCCGGTGTTGCCGCTGGTTGGCTCGACGATGGTCCCACCGGGTTTGAGGCGGCCATCCGCCTCGCATGCCTCGATCAGCGAGATACCGATGCGATCCTTGACGCTGCCGCCGGGATTGAAGTATTCGACCTTGGCCAGGATGAGCGGCTTGAGCCCCTGGGTCACCGCATTCAGCCGGACGAGTGGCGTGTGGCCGAGCGTGCCGAGAATCGTGTCGTGGTAGCGCATAGGTATTGTGTCCTCAAACGGCGCTCCTTGCGGCGGCGCCCTGCGTTCACCGTCGCGCCCGGATGAGGCAGACGGGACCTCGTCGTCCGTGTCCCTGCCAGTGTACACCCAAAACGTGTCTCTCTGGTAGCCGTCTGGTTCTCGGCCAGATGGTCATAGATTTGTAGACAAGAGTTGCCCTTGGAACGCCAGCGCGATATTCTTATGGTCGCGCGCTGGATGAGAAGAGTTCGGTACTGTAGCGGCTGCTTGCGATTTCCGGTTGCGAGACCTGGCGGGAGACTCGGCGATGCAGTGGGGGCGGAAGAAGAAGCCCAAGGGAGAACAATCAGCCCCTCCCCATGACCAGCAGGACTGGGTTGACGGCTCTTCAGTCGTGATCCCCGCGATTACCCTGCCCAGTATGCCGAGCGTTCGCGCGGTAGACCCAGGCGAGACGCCGACTTCGCTCTCGCAGTTCACGCCCCGCCAGCGCACAACCGCGCGTCCACTCTCGACGCTCGGCTCGCAGTCTGGGCTGCCGCCACTCGACGAGCAGACGCTGCTTCCCGTTCCGCCGCCTGCCCCTCCAGTGCAGCGCCTCCGGCTCAAGCGACAGCCAAAGGCGCCAGAAATAGCTTTGCCTGCAACGAGTAGTAAGACCAGCGCGCAGGTCGTCGTCATTCACAAAGATGCGCCGAAGCCGGTCACGACGCACCGCATCTGGGAGATCATTGGCCAGAGACGCGCGATGACGCTCCTCGCTGGCCTCACGGTGATCCTGCTTTTCAGCGTTGTCGCCGGTGTGATCGGTGGCATACGCTCGCCTGCGCAATTCTCTCAGGCCGCCTGGAAAGCTTTCGCCGATCTGGTACCCTACAGCGGACCGGTTGCCGCCGCCGCCGCGCCGGAGAGTCTGGATGCGAAGCACTACATAGACAAATATGGCTTCGATCAACCGCATTCGCCAACCGCCATCGGAGCCGACGAGCGCGCCCGGCTGGCGGTGATGATGCCTGCGGCGATCAAGGCCACCGCCGCCTACGACGCGCGCTACAAGAAGTCCATTGAGCCGCAACTAGTGGTCTTCTGGACCCATGGCGAGGGGAT
>DATAOM010000532.1:0-4339 GCA_036265775.1 Ktedonobacterales bacterium
TCGGCGTCGTCGCGCCGACGCGCATGCAGTACAGCCGCGCCATCGCGGTCGTGCGCTACATGACGCAAATGCTCAACGACCTGCTGGCGGATACCTACGAGACCTGGGATGAGGGCGACGCCTATGGACGTCAGTGAGGGCAGGGAGGAGGACGCCGAGATGAGCGAAATGCGCGAGCCAGAGACGGCTGCTTCGCCGGTTGATACTGCGCCTGACCAGCAGACACCAGAAGCTGCGCCCACAGATCGTGTGGCGACGCTCGAGGCCGAGTTGGAGAAGGAGCGCGCCGCCGCCATCGACTACATGCAGCGCTGGCAGCGCGCACAGGCCGACCTCTCGAACTTCCGCCGCCGCACCGAGCAGGAGCGCGATCAGCAGCAGAAGCTCTATCGCGCGCAGGGGCTGGCGATTCTCCTGCCTGCGCTGGATACGCTCGAGCGCGCCTTCGCCACGCTGCCCGCGACGTTGCGCGGCTACTCGTGGATTGATGGCATCGCGCTCGTGCAAATTCAACTGGAGGGGACGCTACGCAACGCGGGTGTCGAGCCGATCGAGGTTGAGGTGGGCGCGGAGTTCGACCCACGGCGGCACGAGGCAATTGGCGAGATTGAGTCAACGGAGGTTCCCACTGGGCGGATCGCGGCGGTAATCCAGCGTGGCTATGCGCTCGGCGATCTGCTGCTGCGCCCGACGCTGGTGCAGCTCTCGCGCGGCGCAGAGGCGAAGGAAGAAGCGACAAAGGCGGATGAGGTTGCGGGCGGTCCTGGTCCGTAGCAGGAGTCAGGGGTGATAGAGGAACTACATGACATGGATTGCGGTGAGATGAGTAAGGGCAAGCATTCAGGGAGGCTTGAGCAGTGGCAAAGGTAATCGGCATTGACCTGGGAACGACGAATAGCTGCGTCGCCGTGATGGAAGGCGGCGAGCCGGTCGTCATCCCCAGCGCGGAAGGCAGTCGCACGACCCCTTCCATCGTCGCCTTCACCAAGAGCGGCGAGCGCCTTGTCGGTGAGGTGGCGAAGCGGCAGGCGATCACGAACTCCGAGAACACGGTCTTCTCGATCAAGCGCTTCATGGGGCGCAAGTATGACGACCCCGAAGTGGACCGCGACCGCCGCCTTGTGCCCTACAAGGTGGTGCGCGCGCAGAACGGCGACGCCTGGGTCGAGGTGATGGGCAAGCAGTACAGTCCGCCGGAGATCAGCGCGATGATCCTGCAGAAGATGCGCACCGACGCCGAGGCGTATCTGGGCGAGCGCATCACGCAGGCGGTCATCACCGTCCCCGCGTACTTCAACGACGCGCAGCGCCAGGCGACCAAGGACGCCGGACGCATCGCCGGCCTCGACGTATTGCGCATCATCAACGAGCCGACGGCGGCCTCGCTGGCGTATGGCCTGGACAAGAAGAAGGACGAGCGCATTGCCGTCTATGACCTGGGCGGCGGCACGTTCGACATCTCGGTTCTCGAGTTGGGCGACGGCGTCTTCGAGGTGAAGTCCACCAACGGCGATACGCACCTTGGCGGTGACGACTTCGACCAGCGCATCATTAACTGGCTGGCCGACGAGTTCCGCCGGGAGCAGGGCGTCGATCTGCGTCAGGACAAGATGGCGTTGCAGCGCCTGAAGGAAGCGGCTGAGAAGGCCAAGAAGGAACTCTCCTCCTCGATGCAGACGGAGATCAACCTGCCCTTCATCACCGCCGACCAGAGTGGCCCCAAGCACCTCACTGTGACGATGACGCGCTCCAAGCTGGAGCAGTTGGTGGATGAACTGGTCGAGAAGACGCGCCGCCCCGTCGAGCAGGCGCTCAACGACGCAGGTGTGCGCGCGGCGCAGGTGGACGAGGTCGTGCTGGTCGGTGGCATGACACGTATGCCAGCTGTGCAGGCGGTCGTCAAGCGCGCCTTCGACAAGGAGCCGAACAAGGGCGTCAACCCGGACGAGGTCGTCGCGGTCGGCGCGGCGATTCAGGCGGGCGTCCTCACCGGCGAGGTGCGCGACGTGCTGCTGCTGGACGTGACGCCGCTCTCGCTGGGCATCGAGACACTCGGTGGCGTCACCACCAAGCTGATCGAGCGCAACACCACCATCCCGACGCAGAAGAGCCAGGTCTTCTCGACCGCGAGCGACGGCCAGACGAGCGTGGAGATCAATGTCTTGCAGGGCGAGCGCGAGCTCTCGCGTGACAATCGCTCGCTGGGTCGTTTCATCCTCGATGGCATCCCGCCCGCCCCGCGTGGCGTGCCGCAGATCGAGGTCACCTTCGACATTGACGCCAACGGCATTGTCAACGTGCATGCGCGCGATAAGGGCACCGGCCGCGAGCAGCGCATCACGATCCAGGCGTCGAGTGGCCTCTCCAAGACCGAGATCGATCGCATGGTGAAGGACGCCGAGTCGCACGCCGACGACGACCGCCGCCGCCGCGAGGAGGTGGAGGTACGCAACGAGACCGACAATTCGGCCTACACCGCCGAGAAGACATTACGCGACCTGGGCGACCGCGTTCCTGGTGATCTGAAGACGGACGTAGAGAACAAGATCGCCGACGTGCGCGCGGCGCTGGCCACCGACGACGTGCAGCGCATGCGTGACGCGCGCGACGCCCTGCAACAGGCGATGTTCCGCATCAGCGAGCAGATCTACAGCCAATCAGGTGGCGCATCGACTGGCGGCGAGCCGAGCGACGAGAATCCATCATCAAATGGGCCGTCGGACGACAATACTGTGGAGGGCGAGTTCAAGGAGGCCTAGTTCCGGGCCTCCGTTTCGGGCGGGCGCGCTGTTCCTATGATGGCGCGTCTGGCCCTCTTTCCTTTTATCGTCATCTAGACCTCGCTGAATCGCGAATAGGCGACGCGAGGGTGTTATGGTATAGTAGGGACACTCAAAACCCGGGCTGTGCCTGACGCGCGAACGAGGCGCGCTGGGGGCGGCGCCAGCCATGCAAAGAGGAAGCCATGTCGGCCAAACGGGACTACTATGAGATCCTGGGTGTGCAACGGAACGCCAGCGAAGACGACATCAAGAAGGCGTTCCGCAGGCTGGCGCGCCAGTATCACCCCGATGTGAATAAAGAGAAGAGCGCAGAGGCGCGCTTCAAGGAGATCAACGAGGCGTACGAGGTCCTCGGCGACCCGCAGAAGCGCCGCGCCTATAACCAGTTCGGCCACGCAGGCGTCTCTGGCGCCGGCGCGGGAGCCAACCCCTTCGAGGGCGGCTTTGGCTTCGGCAGCTTCAACGATATTCTGGAATCGCTCTTCACCGGCGCGGCGGGCGCTTCGACTGGAGCGCGACGTGGTCCAGCGCGTGGAGCCGATCTGCGCTACGACCTCACGCTCACCTTCGATGAGGCGGTCAAGGGCGCGCAGAAGGAGATCGAGATCCCACGTTGGGAGTCCTGCCCGACCTGTCATGGCAACGGCGCGCAGCCAGGAACTTCCACGGCGCGCTGCACAGCATGTCAGGGGACAGGCGAGATTCGTCGCGTCCAGCAATCCATCTTTGGCCAGTTCGTCAACGTGATGGTCTGCGACCGCTGCCGCGGCGAGGGACGCGTCATCACGACGCCCTGCGAGCGCTGCAAGGGACAGGGGCGTGTGCGCAATGTGCGCAAGGTCACGGTCAATATTCCCGCTGGCGTGGACGACGGCATCAACGTGCGTGTGACAGGCGAAGGTGAGGCGCCGCCACGTGGCGGCACACCCGGCAACCTCTTCGTCGCGCTCACGGTTAAGCCACATGAGTATTTCAAGCGGCAGGGCACCGACATACTCTACGAAGCGCCGTTGAGCTTCGCCGAAGCGGCGCTGGGCACGGAGGTCGAGGTTCCCACGCTCGACGGCAAGGAGTCGCTCAAGGTTCCCGCCGGAACGCAGAGCGGGCGCGTATTCCGCCTCAAGGGTAAGGGCGTGCCGGTGGTGCATAGCAGCACGCGTGGCGACGAGTTGGTGACGGTGAAGATCGTCACGCCACAGTCGCTGACATCGCGGCAACGCGAACTGCTACAAGAATTCGCGGAACTTGAGCGGCAGCAGAACGAGCGCGGCCAGCAGAACCTCTTCGAGCGCGGCTTCGACCGCGTGAAAGATGCCTTCGGTCTGGAATAAGCAAGGTACTCGCAAGAATCGCCCGGTAGCCTCTGCCACCGGGCGATTTCTCATGTATGCCGCGAGATCCCCTACTGCCCACGACTGGTGGGATCGACCCCCGCGTAGGTGAGGAAGTCGACCATGCGGAACTCGCCGGTGGCGCCGCTACGTGTGGGCAGGGTTGGTCGCCAACGCGGGTCCGCCACGAGGTATGAGGTAGGATCAGCGCGCAGAAGGCCCAGA
>DATAOM010000533.1:0-2157 GCA_036265775.1 Ktedonobacterales bacterium
AGGGAAGGGATCTGCGAGGGGAAACCGCATTACGTCTACATCACCAGAGCGTCTCGATGACCTGCCACCACCTTATTCAGGTCACGCTCCGGCTCCAGTGGGATGACACGCTGGGCCGCGCCAGCCACCTGCGCCTTGCGGCGGGCGAGTCGCGCCTGCTCGCGCAGTTCGGCCATCTGGGCGTCCAGCCAGAGCTTGGCGTTCTCCTCGTTGAGCAGCGCCTTCAAGGCCAGCGCATTCACCGCCCGCTGCTCCAGTGGCGTGGCAAGCGCTTCTTCCAGCGCCTCGGCGGTCGCCTGCACGTCCATCGGCGGCACGCCTACTACATGGTCGCGCATCTGCTCGTAGGCGCCCGCGGTGCGCGAGAGCAGAATCACGCCTGGGCGACGATTGACGAGCGCGCCTTCCTTGACCACCAGATTCATGCCGTCAATCACCGGATTGACCAGCAGCACATCATAGCGGCGCATGCAGGCCAGCGCGCGGGCGCGGTCATTGCCGAAGATCGCCACCACCGGCTGCCAGTCGGGCGTCCCATAGCGCGCGTTGATGCGGTCGATGATCGCGCGCACCTGTCGCTCGTAGCGGCGGTACTCCGCCATGCCCTGCCGCGAGGGGACCAGCAGCGCCAGGAAGACCACCTGCCCGCGGATCTCTTTATTGTGGCGCAGGAGATGCTCATACGCCTGGAAGCCGCGCACGATGTTCTTGGTCGGCTCGACCCGGTCCACCCGGACGATCAACTGCGTCTCGTCGGTGAGCCGCAACTCGTCGCGCAGCTTGCGCACCTCATCGAGCGCCTCGGGCGAGTCGGCGCTGGCCTGCACCTCGCGGGGAGTGACCGCGATAGGATAGGCGCGCACCAGCACCCGACGCCCCTGCCAGAGCAGCACGCCGCTTCCACCTGTGAGCGCCTGCTGGACGGTGACGCCCTCCAGGAAGCGCTCGGCGCCCTCCAGGAAGTTACGCGCGTCGCGGTCCGTCTGGAAGCCAACGACGTCGTTCGCCGCCAGCCCCGCGAAAATCTCGCGCACCATATCATCCGGCAGCAGCTCCCAGTAGCGTGACTCTGGCCAGGGGATATGCACGAAATGTTCGAGCAGCGCCTCCGGGCAGGCCGCGCGCACCATCGCGGGGGCGAGATAGAGGTGATAGTCCTGGAAGAACACGGGCGTCGATGTGCCGCTAGATGTCAGCTCTTCGATCACTGCTTCGGCAATCGCCTCATTGACGACACGATAGCCCGTCTCCCAGTCCCGGCGCGTGCGCGCGCTGAATCGCGTCGAACTCGTCGGGCGCAGCAGGTAGTGCTGGGCAAACCAGAGGATGCGATTACTGATGCCCTCGTAATAACGGTCATAGGTAGCCGCAGGTACGTCAACCAGGCGCAAGGCGATATTCGCGAGCTCCGGCGCATCGGGAATCGTTGCCTTGCCTCTGGCGCGCGCAACGGCGCGATCTGCATCATTCATGGCCAGCGCAATCCACGTCGCGGGGCGCTTCCCCACCGCGGAGACCAGCCCGCTCACCACACCGCCGGCGCCGCGTTGGGCGATGGGCATCTCATCTTCGTCGAACTCGTAGTCTATCGGGCCGCGGTTGCTGACCAGAATGATCCGCTGGACACCATCTCCATTCCACACCATGCTCGCCGTTTCCCGACCCTTCGGGCGCGTCGCGAGCCGAGGATTACTCGTCACCATGGCTCCCTCCTTGCTGAATTGGCATGCCGTACCCAACGCTCGCGGTCGTGGCGCAATCGGCATGTGCATTCATGTGCATTCAGGTACGCATGGAGTATGCCATATTGCGGTAAGAAGGGGATAAGCGTTCACTGAGATCAAGCTGAGAAGGCAGGCGGGCGTCCAAATCTACGGCTGAGCCTGGGATTTCACACGACTATTGGGGTATTTCGCCGCGCCGCGCCGGAAATAGCATACAATGCATCCTGAACACTCCTCAGGGAGCGTGGATACTTCGTGCACGTTCTTGCCCGGAGAGGGGGTGATGGGATGAAGGCGCATGTTTTGCTCGTGGACGACGACCGGCACATCAATCAGGTGCTCCGCCGGGCGCTCGTCTATGAAGGCTACTCAGTTGATGTGGCGTACAACGGGAATGACGCCTTGCAGAAGACCATCGAACATCCACCCGATG
>DATAOM010000534.1:0-13346 GCA_036265775.1 Ktedonobacterales bacterium
GCCGAGCGCGTCGCAGTAGAGACAGCGCTCTGGAATCCGCTTGACCTCGTGCGCTGGAATACTCACAAGAACTACCTCCGCGACCTGGAACAACAAGGCGTCGCAATCGTTCCCACCGTCTGGGCGTCACCTGGGACGAGCCTCGATCTGGCGGCGCTGCTGGCCGAGCGAGGCTGGACCCAGGCCGTCGTCAAGCCCGCCGTCTCCGCCAGCGCCTACGCCACACGTCTGGTGACTAGCGCGACGGTCGCCGAGGGACAGGCACATCTAGACCACCTCCTCGCCGAGCGCGACATGATGATCCAGCCATTCCTCACTTCTGTGACGACGACAGGCGAGCGCTCGCTGGTCTACTTCGACGGCGTGTTGAGCCATACTATCCTGCGCAGCCCGGCGCTCGGCAAAGGCAACATTGGCGGCAAGGGACTCATCCCCAATGACGCTAAAGAAGCGGCTTTCGCCGAGCATGTCATACGAGCCGTGAACGGCGAGACGCTCTATGCCCGTGTAGATATAGCTCGCGACGACGCGGGCGACCTGCGCCTGATGGAACTCGAACTCGTCGAACCGTGGCTTGGGCTGGACCTCGCGCCAGACGCCGCCACACGCTTCGCCGCTGCCATCGCCAGGCGCCTGGCGTGACGATTAGCCCAGCGAGTTCAATATCTCCTCGACGGTAGCGGCGCCTGCGGCGACCTTTCCCTTGAGCGCGCCAGAGAAGGTCGGGCGCTGAAAGCGCGCGTAGTCGTCGCGCGCGATCAGGTCGGGATGCGTGTCTGGCCCTGTCAGCGTCGCGCGATTGAACCCTTCTGGATCATCTGGATAGCGAGTCGTAATGGTATTCCAGTCGGTGTAGGCATGCACGCCGACCTGCAACGTCTGGGGCAGATCGGGGCGGTCGAAGCAGCGGCTCAACGTCCATGGGCCGCCGGTGAACTGGTAGAGCATCAGCAAGACCTCGCCAACGCGCAGGATGCGCAGGTTCACCCAATCTGCCCGGCTGCGCGTCAGCCAGAGCGTCGAGGCGCTGTTGGTCGTCGTCTTCGTCTCGAATTGCGGCCCGTCAATTCCGCCATTGCCGTATCCCGTCGCGATGAAGAGCCAGTTCTCTCCGTGCGGCGTCCAGCTATCCATCGTGATGTTGCGCGGCGCGCGGCTCATCAAGCCAGAAAGTGAGAATGTACTGGTTGGGGTATCACTTGCCTTGCCCGAAGCGCGCACGCGCGCCGAAACCATATAGTCGCCGGTGACCTCCTTGTAGAGAAAGACGCCGCGGTAGTCCTCGAACCATGTGCTGGTATACGGCTCGATGTACAACTGGCCAGGGCTGGTGGTATTGATGTCCATACGCGCGGCCTTGCTGGGGAACTTCTCTACCGTCGCCAGATCTTTCCACTGCGTCAGCGTTCCCGCCTGGTCGAACTCGTCGCTCAGCGGCGTCAGGTCGTCGGCGACCGGCGTGGGCGCTGCGCTCGTCGTAGTCGCCTGCGCTCCTGGCCCGACGTTGCGGCAGGACTGCGCGAGCGCCGATTGAGCGGATGTGGCAGACGCTGCTGGAGTCGTTGTCTGCTGTGATATGGTCGAGCAACTCGCCAGACCAACCACGATTATGGTGAGCGCAACGCTCACCAGCGATACGCGATGGACGCCGCGTTTCCATCCCCTGCTCTCTGGCGCCAAGAACCTATTCATTGACATCTCCTCACGCTTTCTGCCGTTGACGCGCTTCATTCGCCCGCATGTCGGTCTTCCGCCTCGCTCTCCGACGAGACCTGCATCGACGGCGGCGCGACGAAGAACGCGACCGAGACCGCGAACACCGTCCCCTCAGGATCGGGCGTCTCGTGGAGCAGGTCGGTCGTCAACGCGGAGAGGCGGTCGCGGTAGACACGCGCGCGCTCAGGCTTGAGCCGCACATGAAAGAACTCTGGGCTGTCCTCATAGCCGAAGTACGCCTCGGCGCCCAGCGCCACCAGCGATTCCGCCAACTCATCGCGCGCCCGCTGGAGTCGCACGTCTCCAGGCGGCCGCTCGGCGCTCAGTTCCTGGGGCGCCTCCACCAGGAAGATATGGGCGGTGCGCGCGTAATACTTAGCGACGATCCCCTTCACCAGCCGCCGCGCCACCACCTGCGCCAGCCCCGCCGCCTCCAGCACCCGCAATTGGTGCCCGATCGTGCCTGGTGGGCGCTCCAGCAGGTCGGCGAGTTGCTTCGCCGTGCGCGGTTGATGCTGGATTAGTTCGAGGATGCGCACACGTAGCGGATCGCCCAGCGCCTTGTACTGCTTCGCCCCCCTGACAACCAGGCTCGGCGGCAGGTCCGGCATGGTTGGCGCATCATTTCCTACGTCGCTCTCGCTCATCGGCGAAATACCTCCCCGCTGTATGACCCTTTCATTGTGCGAATTTTACAACACGTTCCATATTATTGGCACAAACATGCTGCGGCTGTCATATCTGGCGCAATCTACTAGCTCATTGCGCTCTCGTCTCGAATGCTGCGCCTACGGCCATGGCTTCTCTGCGCTATACTGGAGTTGCCTGAACAGCACAAGGAAGTCTACCGGTCAAGGAGCGACCAGTATGGCAAGATCATCCGCACAACCACAGCCGCGCTCGGCAAGACCGATTCCACTCATGCAGAATGCGCCTGCCGTGCCAGAAGCTGAGCCAGAAAAAGAGGCGGCCCGCGCCGCGGGCCTGCGCTACGTCCATGACACCGCGCCTGGTATTCATCGCAAACGCGCTGGACGCTCGTTCACGTATCTCGATCCCTCAGGTGAGCGCATTACCGATCGGCATGAGATCGAACGTATCCATAAACTTGCCATTCCACCCGCCTGGACCGATGTCTGGATCTGTCCGACCCCGAACGGTCACCTGCAGGCTACCGGGCGCGACGCCAAGGGACGCAAGCAGTATCGCTATCATCCGCGTTGGGCCAGCGTGCGCGCCGAGACCAAATATCAGCGTTCCATCGCGTTTGGCGAGGCGTTGCCACACATCCGCGCGGCCGTTGAGCATGACCTGGCGCTTCCTGACCTGCCGCGCGAGAAGGCGCTCGCCGCCATCGTCTCGCTACTCGACGAGACCGCCATCCGTGTCGGCAACGAAGAATATGCCCGCGCGAACGGCTCCTATGGCCTGACCACGCTGCACAACGGCCACGTCACCGTCGAGGGCGCGACGCTGCGCTTCTGCTTTCGCGGCAAGAGCGGCAAGGAGCATGAGGTCGAGGCGCATGACCGGCGCGTGGCGCGTATCGTGCGCAAGATGGAGGACCTGCCCGGCCAGCGGCTCTTCGAGTACCGGGACGAGAATGGCGAGATCCACGCCATCGAGTCCGCCGACGTCAACGACTACCTGCGCGAGATCAGCGGCGAGGACTTCACCGCGAAGGACTTCCGCACCTGGTCAGGCTCGGTCGTCGCGCTGCGCGCGCTGACAGACCTTGGCGCGGACGAAGCGGAGGCCGAGGCGAAGCGGCGCATTGCCGCTGCTATGCGTGTTGTGGCGGAGCGGCTGGGCAATACGCCAGCCATCAGCCGCAAATCCTACGTGCATCCCGCCATCCTCGACGCCTACGTCGCCGGCGCGCTCGCCACTGTTCCGCATTCGAAGCCGCATGCAGAGCAAGATCATCCAGGCCTGGAGCCAGATGAGCAGGCGCTGCTCGACCTCCTGCGCGCCTCGGAGGCGCTGGCCAAGACTGGCGCGAAGGCGAGCTAGTTACCGCCTTCCGCTCCGACGACTCAGCGTATGCTACACTTGCGCCAGAGGAGCGGCGCCCAATGCGCAAGAAATCACCATCCTCCGTGGACTGCATGGGTGGGGTGGATGAATGCGCGGATGAGTCGCTCGATGGCGTCTGGATCGAGACGATTACATCCACCTCTAGCTCGTCTTTCCAGCCAGGGCATTCCGCCGCTGAGGGGTCTGCCATCGCTCCTGGCTGGAGGAAGCGCCTCTCCACACGTGACAAGGCGGCGCGCGCGCTGGTCATCGCGCTGGTCTTGATCGCCGCGCTCGTCGTGTTGCTGCCCAATCCCATATTCACTCTGCCGTTGGGAATCGCGCGCCACCCGACGCTCGCGCCAGTGCAGACGCCACTGCCCGGCAGATTCTCCACTGGCGACTGGGAGCCAGTAGCGGGGCCATCAGTTCAGACAGCGTATTTCTACGATCTGGTTCCCTCGCCCTCCAGGCCCGACACGGCCTACGCCTGTCTGTTTCGCGACTCTGCCGATAATCGCGGCGTCGCCCAACTCTGGGTCACGCGCGACGCTGGTTATAGCTGGCGACAGGCCAACCTGCCTACCGTCACAGGCTCGTCCTGTACAGTCTCTCCAGCGCTCGATGGGTCGCATCGCGTGTCCTTGAGCGTGGACAATGCCACGCTCGACCAGGACACTCAACCGTGTGACCGTAACCAGTACCTGCTCAGCGAGGACGACGGCGCGACCTGGCAGCCCATACAACACGCCTCGATCTTGCCTGTGTCAACTGACGGCGGAGCCTGCCAGCTATGGCCGACCGCTAGGCGCTTGTTCATGTGGAGTTATAGCTATACCGGCTCGGGGAACGCATTCCTCGAACGCAGCGACGATGATGGGCGAACCTGGATGCGTGCAGACGCGGGACTCGCCGGGTTGAACACGTTCTGGTATCCCCAACTGCTAGACGCGAGTGGCGATACGCTCGGCGCGCTCGTTGGCAATGCGCCTGATCTCTGGGTCAGTCGCAACGCGGGGACAAGCTGGCAGCGCATAGGGCCAATCGTGCGCGACATAGGCGGAATACAATTTGCCGTAAGTGATCTCGTCACTGAAGCGAGCTTTGGCCGTGCGCCGAGAACCTGTCATTGCGCATTCGCGGTTTCGTCGCCAGGCTTTCTTGGCGGCAGCGCCGGGCGGCAGGTCTTTATCAGCCACGACCATACCCACTGGTCGCCGCTGCCGCCCATTCCGGTCAAAGGCGCAAGCGCCACCCGCTCCGGCGTCTTCCAGGTTTTGGGGCCGACGGCTGACGGCAGGCTGCTCGCGCTGGGCGCCGAACCAGACGTTGGCTTGCCGGCGACCCCAGACAGGACTGGAATTGTCACTGGTCCACCGCCACGGCTCTGGGCCTGGAATACGCATAGCGGGCGCTGGGAGCTGGCTGGGACGCCTGCGCCTTGCGAGGACCTCCAGAGATGCAACATATTTCTCAATGGCGCTTCTGTGGTCGTCCAGGCGGGTGGCGCGCTATTGGGAACAATGGTCTGGCTGACGGTCGTGAAGGGAGCGGGAGAGAGCCAGCCCGCGACAGGCGCCGCCTTCCGCCTCTTCATCCCGGCCAGCTAATCCTCTATCACTGCCAAATCCACGATCTCCGCATTTGTAATGCGCGCGAGCGTTTCCGGCTCAATACTGAAGACGGTGTGTGGTGTGCCTGCCGCCGCCCAGACCTCGCTCTGTTGAAGCAGGTCGCGGTCGCAGTACACCGGCAGCGCCGTCGCCAGGCCAACTGGCGGCACCCCACCAATCGCATATCCCGTCGCCGCGCGCACAGTATCGGCGTCGGCGCGTGTAATCTTCGCCTCCGTGATCTGCGCCAGCTTCGCGGTATCCAGCCGGTTCGCGCCGGAGACCAGCGCAAGGATTGGTCGCCCATCCGCCAGGAAGACCAGCGACTTGACGATCTGCCCCACATTCGCGCCCACCGCCGCCGCTGCCTCGTCAGCCGTGCGCGTGCTCTCCGCAAAGCTCCGAACTTCGGCCTCCACGCCCGCCGCCGCCAGCGCCTCCGCGACTCGCCGCGCCGCCTCGCTCATTTCCATTCGCTTCTATCCCTCTATCTCCTCGCGCTTCAATTCGTCGCCCCGGCAAGCCCCAGCGCGTCCGCCTCTTGCTGCATCGCCGCGATCACGAACGCGATATGCTCGTCGAGGTCCACGCCGAGTTCCTGCGCGCCCTTAACGATGTCCTCGCGGTTGACCCCGCGTGCGAAAGCCTTATCCTTCATCTTCTTGCGCACCGACGAGACCTCCAGCCCGCTCAGGCTCTTATCTGGGCGCACCAGCGCGCACGCCGTCACCAACCCGGTCAGTTCGTCGCAGGCGAAGACCGTCTTCGACAACAGATCGTCGCGTGGTACGCCATGATAATCGTTGTGCGCGTGGACGGCGTGAACCACATCGTCGGGATAGCCCAGATCGCGCAGCCAGTCCGCGCCCACCTTGCCGTGCTCCTCGATGGTGGGATGCTTCTCGTAGTCCATGTCGTGCAGCAGCCCCGCGATGCGCCACTTGTTCTCATCCTCGCCGAACTTACGCGCGTAGGCGCGCACCGCAGCGCCTACCGCGATACCGTGCTTGACCAGGCCTTCGTTCGTGTTATGTTCGCGCAGCGTCGCCAGCGCGTCATCATAGCTCAGTTCCACGTCGCACTCCCCCACACTGTTGGATGGCAAGCGCTCTTCAGCGGCCAGTTGGGCGAACCGCCATGCCACACATCATTGGTAGCCGACGCCTACCGCACAGATAGCATACCGCTAGCATACCTCCGCGAGCGCCGGGTCACGTAGTCTTGGAGTCGCGAGCAGAGGCCGCGGAATGCGCCACGCTGGGAGTTACGGCAGGCGCGTGCGGGCAAAGTCGCACCCCGTATCAAAGAGCCAGCGCACTCCCGCCCGACGAAGTCGAAGCAGTGTCTGCCCTTACGGCTGGGATACCGTGACGTTTGATACCTGGAGGAGCGCTGGGAGATTGCTGTCGTTTGGCGTGCCGCCTATGCCTCCGGTCTGTGTCTGGATGAGGAGGAACATGGGAGTGGATGGGATGATATAGCCGTCAGCCGCAGAGAAACCGCAAGCCGTGGTCCGGCCATCCATCGATACGCTGATGGCGCTGGGTGTCCACTCAAAGGTGAAGGTATGCCAATCGCTGTCCACGGGGTAGTCGCAGGTGGGCCAGCTCGATGGCTGGGCGAGCGCGAGCTGGCACCAGGTGTCGCTGAAGCATTCCGTCATGTCCATCTCGACGTATCCAGGCGCTTGCAACGCCGGGCAACTCGCATAGCGAGCGGAGTCAGACATGACGACGTTGGTGGCCTGGCAATTACTACCCATGAGCCAGATCGCTGGCCACGTGCCGGTATCTTGTGGGGGGAATTTGGCGCGATAGGTGACGGTGCCGTAGGTGAACGCGAGGCTTTTCCACTGTACAGCGCCGGTGGTGTAGGGCCACTCGGTGGGGCTATGGCGTTCGCTCCCGTCGAGGTTGAAGTCGCCGCAGGTGGCGCTCTTGGCGGTTGTAGTAATCGTCAGCAGATGATTGTCTACGCTCACCCCTTCAGGGACGTTACACTCGGTTTCGTCCTGGGCGTACTCACCATGCCGCTTGATAATGGTCCAGGCCGAACTGAGGGAATTGCCAGAGAAGTCATCGGAGAAAATGACGTGCGAGCTGGATGACGGCGTGTCAGTCGGCGCTCCCGCTCGCACTGTGCTAGCCGCCTGCGCAGTCCCGGTGGCCGCCGCCTCTCTGGCGAACTGCCTCACCTGGCGCCCAGCAGTGATAAGTAGGCTCACGCTGGAGCCAGCGCAGACGAGCAACAGTCCAAGCGCGGCGACGATAGCAACCTTCTGCCACGGCCCCTCGTCCCACCACCGCGCCAGCAGAGCTAGCAAGCGTTTACCGGGATTGCGGGCCTGATTCGGCGACGGTTGATTATCTTGGTACGTCATGCGGCATACCTCCCTGGCGCTCCTACTCACATCGCCCACTGTGTGTGCAAGTATACCAGTGAGGTAGCGCAATGTCGTGCGGCGTAGCGCCTCAGCGGGCGTATAAAGTAACTCGTAGGCGCTCGTTGTGTCCTGGCGCGCCAGATAGGAGGCGAGCGTTGCTTCATCAGCATACGTGAGGCCGAGACAGTGTCGCCTGTTCGTTTGGATAACAGTGCAAGGGAATCGAAGGGAGAGCGATGAACAAATTGGTCAACGGTTGAGGATCCACCACCAAATGAGCGCGCAGCCACGCCGGCTCTCCATAGCGCCAGTTTTGAAATATCTCCTTGACCGTGAGTGGTCCCTGTAAGCGACACTGATAGCCTGGGCGGATCACGCTGATTAGTATCACATGCAAAATCTGCGGGGCTCACGCCGTCTCTACTCTGTCGCAACCGACGCCTCCATCGCCTCCATCGCTGGCTCCGCATTGAACTTTTCGCTCGTGCGCTGGCATATGGTTAGGACGAGTACGTGATAGATTGACCTTACCAGGAGAGCAATCGATGCCCGTTATCCCTTCCCTTAGGACGACCTCGCGGACTTTGACGCTGCGTATCCTCAGCGCCCTGCTTCTCATCGCCGCCGCTGGATTGGCGGCCTGCGATCAAGGCGGCGGCCAGACGACTGGCCCCGTTATCCTGCCCCCGAAGAAGACTGCCACCAGCCAGGCCAATTTCGTGGAGTATCGAATTCCCGCCACAGATGGATTGCCTAACTGTCTCGCATTTGACCGGGATGGCTCGCTCTGGATCACCGAGCAACTGTTACCACGGTTCTCCGCGAGCACGATCAAAATCGGGCGCCTCTCTCCTGACGGCGTCTACACCACGTTCCCGATGCCGTACCTGCAGACGATCTACGACCCCGAGGACATCACGCTCGGCCCTGATGGCGCCCTCTGGTTCACCCAGCCACAAGTCGATACCATCGGACGCATCGCGTCCGATGGCGCGCTCAAGGAATTCAAGACACCGACGCCACTGAGCCAGCCCCATGGCATCACCACTGGGCCGGATGGCAATCTATGGTTCGTCGAGGGTGGAAGCGCCCGCGTGGGCAGCGTCACTCCCGCAGGCGTCTTTCACGAATATCCGCTCCCAGCGACGGCCACCCTGCCCAACGATATCACCGTCGGGCCAGACGGCGCCCTGTGGTTCACAGTCTACTCAGGCAACGCCATCGGGCGCATCACCACGGCTGGCGCCGTCACCATCTTCCCCATAGCAGCGCCTACGGGCAAGCCATGGGCGATCACGGCTGGCCCCGATGGCAATCTCTGGTTCACCCAGTCTGATTTCAATGCGATTGGGCGGATCACTCCTGCTGGAGTGATCACTGAGTTTCCACTCCCCAGGCCCGGCAGCAGCCCCGTCGGAATTACCAAGGGAACCGATGGCAATCTCTGGTACGGCGGGCAGATCAGCAACACCATCGGCCGCATCACGCCCACCGGCAAGATCACCGAGTTCGCACTCCCCGTTCCCAGGAGCGGCCCGCTCTGCATGGTCCCTGGCCAAGACGGCAAAATCTGGTTCACTGAATCCTACGGCGCCATTGGCTCCATCGTCCCCAAGCCCGGCGCCTGATCGCCTACCCTTCACCCGCTGGAAGTCACCCGCTGGAAGCATTTGCCCAAGCGGCGTGTGGGAAGTCTGCGGTTCGCCACTTGACAGCGGCGGACCTGGACGACATACTTGTGTCATCGATTGCTCCCCTGGAGAATTGTCCAGACTAGACATCGCGCCCCGCTTCCTGTACCAAGGAGGCTGGTTATGTTTGCGCGCAAACCATCTCCCGTCGGCGCCGCTTCTGGCGCGCCGGCCCGCTACGACCGCGCCGCCCTCCTGACCGGCGCGCTGCTGATTGCCACCGCGGCAATTTCCTGGGTCGCCCTCATCCGCCAGGGAAATATGGGGAGCATGGACGCCCAGCTAGGCATGAATGGCGCGATGAGTGGCGGCATGGACCAGGGAATGGGCGTGTCTGCGCTTCTCTCGCCGCTCGGCGCGGCTGCGTTCCTGGCAGCCTGGGGCGTGATGATGGCGGCGATGATGCTGCCGAGCGCCACACCGCTCATCTCCCTCTACGCGGCGATCCAGCGGCGTTCGACGCCCGACCGGCGGGGCATACCCGCCGTTCTGTTCGCCCTGGTGTACCTGCTCATGTGGCTCCTCGCAGGCGTACCCGTGTACGCCGCCAGCGTGGCCGTCGCTGCGGCGGCGGATGCGTCATCAACCGTCGCCACTCTTCTGCCATACGGCGTTGCGCTCGCGCTGCTCGCCGCCGGTATCTACCAGTTCACCCCGCTCAAGTCACGCTGCCTCACGGTCTGCCAGAGCCCGCTCGGCTTCCTGATGGGCCACTGGCGCCCCGGCGCCATGGGAACCCTGCGCATGGCGCTTGCCCACTCCCTCTACTGCCTCGGCTGCTGCGCCGGCCTCATGATCGTGCTGGTCGCGGCCGGGGCTATGTCGCTCCCGTGGGCGCTGCTCATCGCCGCCGTCGTCTTCGCCGAGAAGGTCCTACCACGCGGCGCGTGGACGGCGCGGGTGACGGGAGTTGCGCTCGTGCTCCTTGGTGTGTTCGTCGTCGTGGAGCCTGGGCTCGCCGCCACGCTGCGCGCCTGGTCGTTGTAAACGTTCGCCGGCGGTCCGGCAAACCCATCAAGTTGGAGGAGGCAGACAATGGCAAGCACACCCTGGCAGATCAGTGGGCAGTACTTCGAAACGTGCAGCTGCGACTTCCTCTGTCCCTGCATCACCTCGAATCTCGCGGCGCGGCCGACGCAGGGCAGTTGCACAGTGGCGATCGCACTCCATGTCGAGCAAGGGCAATTCGGCGGGACCGACCTTGCCGGCCACGACGTCGTGGTGGTGGCCTATACGCCCGAGGAGATGGGCAAGGGCAACTGGACCGTCGGTCTCGTCATCGACGACGGCGCCAGCAACGAGCAGCAACAGGCGCTCACCGCGATCGCCAGTGGGCAGGCTGGTGGCCCGATGGCGGCGCTCGGCCCGCTCATTGGGACCTTCGCTGGGGTCGAGGTACGTCCGGTCCAGTTCCAGCAAAATGGCTTGAAGTGGTCGATATCGATTCCAGGGCTGCTCGATCAGGTCGCCGACGGCGCGATCGGGGCAAACCAGAGCGACGCTATGTACCTGGAGAATGTTCCCCACCCGGTCAACACTCGAATCGGGCTTGCAAAGGCAGAGCGCAGCCACATCCACGCCTTCGGCATCGACTGGGACGCCGACAGCGGCGCGACCAACGGCCACTTCGCGCCCTTCAGTTGGCAGGGCGCCTAGCGCGCCTGCTCCCATGCAACGGCCCAGCCCTTGGAACGGCACCTCTCGACCATTGCAAGCGTCAGTGCAACGTCAATTCGAGACATGTGGCGCCCTCAAATGGCCAAGTGCGCTACAGGCGCGCAAAGCTTGCTGATGCTGCGCGCCATGCATTCTCGTCGTGTCCAGTCGTTCGCTGACAGTATCGAGTCCTAGATAAGCAAGCGAATGCCGTCTCGCATCCCTTCGAGCCGCGGTTGATGCGATCACTGGCGCCCAGGTAAGCCAATTGGTGGGGTGAATCTTGGAGCGCCTCTACTACCTTTGATTCGCCCGCTGGCACATTTTCGTCGCCTTGCGTGCAGGCGCTAAGTTGGAGTTCCTGTCCTGTTCTCTCTGTGGTGTCTCCTTGCGCCTCGCTCACGCGGTAGCATACTGGGCCACAGGAATTGAAGCACGCTGGTCCTCATGGAAGGCCCATCGCATGTCCATGCGCATGACCCGGATGTATTCGTGGTGGCTCGGACCCAGATAGGCATCATGCCGCTCCCACGCGGCGATCAAGGAGGATCTTCATGCGCCCGCGTCACCTCATGGCGCCTCTCGTCGCGCTGCTCGTGGCGGCTCTTCTAACCTTCGGTGGTAGGCCCGCCGCGCGAGCCGCTGCCCTGCATCCCGTGGCCACATCCGCACAAGCTCTGCCCGCCACACAAATAACCAGCAAGGTCACCCTACCAGAAACCAGCATCGATAGCCCCGCGCTCGACAGCTTGCCAACCGGGGGCGCTAACGAATCCGTGATAGCATGGACCGGCGACGACGTCTCCCATCACCTCAACGTCGAGACCAGCGCCGATGGGCTGCGCTTCGGGCACAAGCTGACCCTCAATGAAACTTCGTCGTTCCGCCCAGATGTCGCGATCAGCTCGGTCGGAGGACCCATCAGCGTGGCGTGGACCGGAACCGACGCCAACCACGCGCTTAACGTGCTCTACGATGTCTACGGCAGCAGCCCGAAGAAGCTGACGCTGTATAATGAGAGCAGCTTCACCGCACCAGCCCTCCTCGTGAGCCCTGGTTTCTTCCTCGCATGGACTGGGACCGATGCCAACCATTCGCTCAACATTTTGTCGCTCAGCGTCACATCGTCAGGACTGGTCCCGGGACAGAAGACCGTGTTGTCCCAGGACAGCAGCATTGCCGCGCCACACATGGCGCGAGGTTCGGCGACCGTTATCGACTTGGCCTGGACCTCACGCGCGCTCCAGCCTATGTTGGCCGCCGCCACGGAGCCTGCTGGTTTGCAGCCGGGCGCCGCAATACCAGAGCAGAGCGCCTTTGCCCCAGCTATCTTCGCCATCGGGCCCTTTATTGGCGCCGGGAACCTGCAATGGCTTGGCTGGACCGGGACCGATCCAGCCCATCACCTGAACCTGGAGTCGACCGCAACGCAGTTTCCTGGCCCGAAAACCATCCTTGAGGAGACAGCGCTGGGCGGACCCGCGCTATCCTTCAATAACGGGAATCTGATTGCCTGGACAGGCACGGATGCCGCCCATCACCTCAACATCGCCAAGTTCGCGTAACGTCCTGAACCGCGTGCAGGGCGCCGTATAGCTGGCGTCATACTCTTGACCAGCTCGGTGGCATATGATTCCGCCGCTGATACCGTCGCCATGAGTCCCAAGGGAATATGCCGTGGGCAGAGTCAAGTTTCGCACGCCCTATCGTGCAATGTCCAACAGCAACGCCGCGACCTAGCGACTCAATTCACCCTGACGATCGCGTCAGGGAGTGACGGCTGAGATACCCTATCCCGTATCCCGCATCAGGTTTGACGCCTGCATGACTGGCTCGTATACTCCCCGTATCCCAGACACAAGATGCGGCAAGCGAAGGGGAGACCAGCCATGGCGCACGACGAGAGCCAAACCGGGAGCCGAACCAGCTACATCACCTGTCCGCTCTGCGAGGCCACCTGTGGCCTGGAGGTCGTGACCAGCGGCCCAGAGGTCGTCTCCATTCGCGGCAACAAGAACGACGTCTTCTCACATGGCTACATCTGCCCCAAGGCCTACGCCCTCAAAGAGCTGCACAGCGACCCCGACCGCCTGCGCACGCCGATGATCCGTACCGGCGAAAGCTGGCGCGAGGCGACGTGGGACGAGGCGTTCGCCGAGATCGACCGCCGGCTCCCGCCGCTGCTGGCGGAGCACGGTCGCGACGCCGCCGCGCTCTACATCGGCAACCCCGCGGCGCATGGCATGACCGGCCTGCTCTACGGCCGCGTGC
>DATAOM010000535.1:0-2600 GCA_036265775.1 Ktedonobacterales bacterium
GTCTGCCAGAGCTGCTCGAAGTCCTCGGCGTAATAGGCCGCGAGCTGCGCCGAAGCGATGCGTAGGATGTTGTTCTCCTGCAGGGTCCAGGCGGCGTCGTCGAGGTTGGTTGACCCGGTCCAGACCTGCGCGGTGGGCAGATCGGCGTCGCGCACGAGGTACTTGTTGTGCATCAGCTTCAGCCCGCTGATGCCTTTGCTCGGATAGCCGAGACTCTTGACAAAGGTCTCGGTTCCCGAAAGCGCGGGGTCCATGCCTGCCATGAGATTGACCATGAGCGCACGGTCGCTGTCGTAGGCGATGCGGATGCGCACACCAGCGGCGGCTCGCTCGCGCAACGCGCCGGCGACGATGGCGGCGGTCTCCTGCTCCAGGCGGAAGTCATATGTGGCGATGTCCAGCGTGCGCTCGGCTCCGGCGATGAAGTCGGCCAGCATCGTGGCGATCTGCGCGCCGGTTTGTGCGCCCTGCGCCAGGAACGTCACCGTGAGGTCGTTCTCGCCCGAAATGAGCTCGGAGGTTGGCGTTGTGATCGTCTCGTCGGCCATGTTGTCGCCTCTTTCATCGCGCCACAGTGCGCCCGGAAAACGACCCTCGCCTGCGTACTCTACCATGCCGGCCTGGCGGAGAACTAGTAGCGCTCAGAGCGGATAGTGAGCGTGCGTGACGAAAACGAGTATGTCGCTGTCTTACCTATATACCTGCCTAGAAGATTGCGCCGGCCCTGCCGGTCATGATATACTCGGCGATGGCGTTTTTTGAGAGGAGCATCCCATGACAGTCGCGCCGTTGGTCCGCGCCGTGGAGGAGGAGCATCTCCGCGACGACCGGCCGCAGCTACAATCTGGCGATAGCGTTCGCGTCCACGTGAAGGTGGTCGAGGGCACACGCGAGCGCATTCAGGTTTTTGAGGGCATCGTCATCCGGCTACACGGCGAGGGCGTCAACCGCTCGTTCACCGTCCGCCGCATCGCGCACAACGTCGGCGTCGAGCGCACCTTCCTGGTGCACTCACCCAACATCGACAAGATCGAGGTCGTGCGCCACAACATCGTCCGGCGCAAGAATCTCTACTACATGCGTGGCCTGCGTGGCAAAGCGGCCCGCCTACGCGAGCGCCGCGACACGACGCAGAGCTAACGCTTCGAGCGTTCCGTGTGTTCTTTCGTGCGGAGGCATGCCATTCCTGGCGCGTCTCCGCATTGTTGTCTTTCTTTTCGTCTGTGTTGTTTCATCTCTGCATCTACTAGCGTCTTCGCGACATTCTATCTGTAGGGGCGCGACCCAACGCACCCGATCTAACCAATAGCAGTGGAGGCGCCATGAGCGAGACGCCAGACCAGCCAGAACTGCTCTCCGTGCCTATAACATCCCTCCGCCAGTGCGGGCTGGATGAGGTTGGGCGTGGCGCGCTGGCAGGGCCGCTCGTCGCCGCCGCTGTCATTGCCCCTGATGATATCGCCGAGCGCCTGGGACCACTCTCGCGGTTCCTGCGCGACTCGAAGACCGTCCCCGCCGCGCGCCGCCGCGAGATCGCCATTGTCTTGCGCCAATGCGTCGTCACGTACGAGATCGTGACGATTCCCACCGAGCAGATCAATGAGCGCGGCATCGGCTGGGCCAATCGCGAGGCGTTTCGCCTGCTCATCACCCTGATCGCCGCGCGCGAGGATGTGGATGAGTACGTGCTCGACGGCAAAGTGCGTCCGCCGCGCCCCGAGGGCGTCGCCGCCACGATCCGTTGCCTGCCCAAGGCCGACGCGCTCGTACCCGCTGTCTCCGCCGCGTCGCTGCTCGCCAAGGTCTACCGCGACGACCTGATGCGCGCGCTCGCCATACAGCATCCGCACTACGGCTGGGAGCGCAACGCAGGCTATGGTTCCACTATCCATCTCACTGCGCTGCGGGAACACGGCCCCTGCGCCGAGCATCGCACCCTCTTCGTCACCACGGCGCTCTCCGGCGGCCAGAAGGCCAAGCGCGCTGCACGGCGCGTCCTGACGCCAGAACTGCTCTAAGGTCTGTTCAGACCTGGAAGACGAGATCTCTCCCTCCTCAGCGCGCGGTCCTGCGGTGATTGCCCGGAATCGACGCGCCCTGTAGAATCGCCTTGTCAAGATAGACAAGGGAGGATAGCCGCTCGCGGGAAATGCGGGGCCACGGCTCAAGGGAATGGGAGTGGGCGATGGACAGCATGAGCCGGATCAAGGACCAGTTGCCCGAGCAATATGCCGCGCTGGCCGACACCCCACGGGTGATGGGGGAGGCGCGCGATAGCCTCGCAGACCTCCATAGCGCCACAATGGAGCTAGGGAAAGCGCTCGTTGACGCGGGATTGCCGAAGCCCATCTGGCGCTCTGAGCAGGCCACGCTTCGCCTGCTCTCGCCCGTGTTGCCTGCCATCACCCTGGACGCGTACCTCACGCGGCTGGAGCAGTTCGCCACGCGCGATGGGCCAACCTGGCTGCATGGCGCACACGACGATCTGGCGGCGTTTCACAACGAAGTGGCCGTCCTGGCTCAGGTGACGCGCCCGCTACGGGAGGTCGTCCAGCGTCTGCAGCGCCTGCCGGTAGATATGCCAGCAAGAGGCCCAATGG
>DATAOM010000536.1:0-3674 GCA_036265775.1 Ktedonobacterales bacterium
GGGTCGTGAGGCCAAGCTGGTGATTGAGGTCGCGCAGGAGGGTGAAGATGCCCTCGGCGGTCACGCTATCTAACTCACCGGTCGGCTCGTCCGCCAGGAGCAGCGTGGGGCGGTTGGCGAGCGCGACGGCGATCGCGACACGCTGTTGTTCGCCACCGGAAAGCTGGCTCGGACGCTTGCTCGCCATGCTCCCAAGTCCGACCAGATCGAGTAGCTCACGCGCGCTGCGGCGCCGCTTGACAAGACCGACGCCGCCGAGCATTTGCGGGAGCGCGACGTTCTCGGCGGCGCTCAGTTCGGGCAAGAGGTTGCGGCCGCTCTGCTGCCAAAGGTGCCCCACGACGAAGCCGCGATAGCGCGCGCGGCGCCCCTCGGCGAGCCGCGTCAAGTCATTGCCCGCGACGACGCAGCGCCCGGCGCTGGGCTGGTCGAGCGCGCCAAGGATGTTGAGCAGCGTGCTCTTGCCAGAGCCGGAGGCGCCGACGAGTGCGACCATCTCCCCCTGATTCACCTCGAGATCGAGGCCTTGCAGCGCGACGACCTCCAGGTTCTCCACCTTATAGATCTTGACCAGATTTTCGCAGGTCACGAACGCCATCGCATTTCCCCTTTGGTCTTCCGACCCGCCTTAGTCTTGATTGAGTCGCAACGCCTCGGCGAGGGAAGCGCGCGAGAGGACGAGCGTGGTGATCGTCAGGGCGATCAGGCAGACGGCCGCGATACCCCCAAGGACGAGCGCCATCTGGCCAAGCGGCAGGATCGCCTGCACAGGCGGCACGTCGATGAGTGGGCCGCCATTGAGGCTCGTGCGCGCGAGGCCCGAGGTGAAGACGAGCGCGGGCAGCGCCCCCTGGGCGAGCAGCAGGCCGAGCAACAACCCCAATCCGAGCGCGCTCGCGTAGACGATTCCCTGTTCCCAGAGCAGCAGCGCGAGTATCTGGCGCGGAGTCGTTCCTAGCGCGCGCAGAACCGCGAAGCCCGTGAGCCGGCTGCGCGCGTTGAGCCAGGAGGCGAGCCACGCGCCGATCAGCGCGAGCGCCAGGGCTGTCACCGCGCCGAGGCCAAGCGCGCCCACCAGATTGATCTGCAGTGGGTCGCCCTGCGCATCGGCCAGCATCTTGCGGCGGTCGAGCACGCCATCGAGTTGAAGATCCCCACTGGTGAGCGCCGCGCGCACGCTGGCAAGGGCCGCGGCGTCATCGTCCGTGCGCAGCCAGACCGTGTTCGGTGTGAGATGAGCATCGCTCGTCGCCTGTCCTTCGTCGTAGGCGCTGGCATAGGTCGCATAATCCACCAGCAGCGCACCGGCAATGGGGAAGCTGAACTCAGGCGTGTCCGCGATGGGCGGAATGTGCGCGACACGCGCCACGACGATGAAGTTCATCCTGCCGTCGTGTCCTGGGATGGCGAGGGTAAATTTCCCGTCACTGGTAATGTGCAGTTGTGTCCAGAGCGCATCATCGACGATGGCTGGCACGACGCCGTCCTTCGCCGCGCTGGCGCGCCCGTTGATCAGCTGTTTCATCAGGTCGCCAAGGGATTGCGTGGAGTAGGCGGGCGACCAGAGCGCGGTGGTGGCGTAGGTACCGGCGTCTACCGCGACGACGCTGTTCGGCGGCTCCTGTTCGGTGGATGACTCTCCCTGATAGCCAACGCTAGCGGAGCGCACGCCGCTGATGCCTGTATAGCGACGTGTCAGTTCGGCGAGCGTTGGCGTGGTCGCCGGGGCGGCGGGAGCGGTCACACTTGACGAGAGTGTTCCCGCGAAGTCGGCGCCCACCTGGAAGTTGGTCAGATCGGCGATATGGGCGGCCTGCGAGACGGTGATGATGAGCGTGAAGAGCGTGAACGCGGTGGAGAGCGCCAGCAGCAGCAACATCCGGCTCGACTGTCGTGGCGCGCGCGCCATCTGAGCCAGCGCAAGCGAGAAGGTGGGGCCGGAGCGGCGCGCGGTCAGACGGGCGGCGGCGCGCAGCGCCAGCGGAAAGAATCTGCTAAAGAGGAGCGCGATGGCCACAAGGGGCAACAGCGGCGCGATGATCGCCAGCGCCGAGAGGGCGAGGCGTATCTGGAAGCCAAGTTGCTGGACGCCCCAGAGATAGAGGATATAGAGCGCGAGGAGCACAACCGCGCCGATCAGGTCGAGGTTGAGGCGCTGCCAGAGGGAGGGTCCCTCGCGCGAGGACTCGCGGCGCAGGGTCAGCACGTTGCGCGTCGCCGCCCGGTAGATAGAGACGACGATGGCGATGGTCGCGCCGAGCGCGGCGATCAGGGCGTACCAGCGTACATCCCAGGCCAGCGTCAGCGGATCGCGATCCAGTACGGTCAGCCCGCGCTGGTTGTCGCTGGATAGAAGCGCGCCCGCGATCAGGCGGACGAGCGGGATGGCGAGGAGTGGACCGGCGATGAGCGCGAGAAGGCTCGCACCGACGCCCTGGAATGCGAGCGCGCCAAGAATGTGCCGCCGCTGCGCGCCACGGCTGCGCAGGATCGCGATGGCCTCACCCTGCCGCTCGACGAGGATGCCAGCCGCCAGACTCACGAAGAGGATCACCAGCCCGAGCACCTGGAGCAGGAGGATGATGACGACGATCTGCATGCCGATGGCGCGACCCTGATACCCACCGAGCGTGTCCAGGGCGCCGCCAATTTGGTTGATGGAGATTCCACCCTGGCCGTTCAACTGGTTAAACGCGTGGTCGCGCAACTCGTTGTAGCGGCTTGTCAGGGGGCCAAGATCGTCGCCGGTGATGGAGTCGAGCGCGAGCGGGTAGCGCCATGTCAGTTGCAGCGGATTGCCACCCTGATCAGGTGAGTTAGCGGGAGTGGCGGCGCTGAGCGTAGCGATGAGCGTGTCGGCGGAGACGAGCGCTCTACCAGCTTGCCCGCCGCCAAGCTTTACAGCACGGCCTTCGCCAAAGAATTCTGCGCCGCCGTTCCAGTAGGGATCGTTGGGGGTGGCGAGCGCATAGACGCCGACGACGCGCAGTGTGAGCGGCGTGGAAACCGTGGGCCCCGGGAGCTGCGCAATGAGCGTATCGCCAGGGTGGACGCCGAGCGCGGTGGCGCTTTCCTGCAGGAGCGCTATCTCAATTTGCGCGGTACTGGCCGCAGGAAGGCGCCCGCTGATGAGGCGCAGATGCGCGCTCGCCTCGTTGATGTCGCGCCCATCGAGCGTCAGTCCGGTCTCATTGGCTCCGGGGCCCTTTGATCCTGTTCCTGTTGCGCCAGCGGTTGGTGAGAATTTCGAGACGGGGAGGGATATCTGCGCCGAGAAGCTCGGCTTGCCACCGAGGTAGGCGCCTAACTCGCTCTGGACGAGGTCATCAACACGCGAGGCAGCCTGGCGGGTAGAATCGCTTGTCGGATTGAACGCAAGCACACTAATGGTCAGCGCAGGGCCGCCGGGCGATTTAGCCAATACGCCTCGCAATCCGCTGCTGACCGCGACCTGCGAGAAGAGCGGCACGGCGCAGACCAGCAGCACCGCGCCCAGCAGCCCAAGCTCGGTGATGAGCAGCAGGCCCCATGTTCGCCGCAGGCGCGAGAACGCCAGCGAGAGCGTCGGAGGGATGAGTGTGAAGCCGCCAGAGCGTGGCAGAGTGTTGGGTGCAGATCCGGCCCTTCTGGCAGTTGCCACAGCGTATCCTTCCGGTAGGTGGGCATAGTTATCT
>DATAOM010000537.1:0-5999 GCA_036265775.1 Ktedonobacterales bacterium
TCGGCGCGACGCCCGCCGCCGAGATCACCCGTGGACGCCTCCGCGCGCGTGGCGTCCGTGGGTTGCCGCGTGGCCCACGCCCCGCTACCCAGGCCAATCCCGCCGGTCTCACTCCTCGCCAGCTCGAGATCCTGCTGCTGCTGGCGGAAGGGCTGCGCAACAGCGAGATCGCCGAACGCCTCTCCACCACCCCCAAGACCGTCGAGCACCATATCACCGCCATCCTCGCCAAGCTCAACGCCCGCTCGCGCGCCGAGGCGGTCAGTATCGCGCACCAGCAGGGGATCATTCCCGCTCCCCTGGCGTCGCAAACGAATGTAGCCGCGCGATAGTATACACTGACGGAACACTGGCGCCTGGCAAGCGATCCGATGACCGAGGGGGTGGGGGTATGACAACGGATCTGCTCGAGCGCGACCACGAACTAGCCATACTTCATGCGCTGCTTAGCGAGGTGAGCGCGGGCCAGGGGCGGATCGCGCTCATTAGCGGCGAGGCGGGCATCGGCAAGACCGCCCTCGTCGAGCGCTTTGTCACGGAGTCGCGGGAGCGTCACTCGTCGCTACGTGTGCTGGAAGGCGCCTGCGAGGCGCTTTTCGCCCCGCGTCCGCTCGGTCCCCTCTACGACATCGCGCAGCAGACAAACTCCTCGCTGGGAACGCTGCTGGACGGCGAGATGAACCGCGCGACCCTTTTCGCCGCGGTTCTGGATGAGCTAGCCCACGCCCCCACCGTCCTGGTCATCGAAGATGTACACTGGGCGGATGAGGCGACCCTCGACCTCATCAAGTACCTCGCCCGCCGCATCTCCCGCACCCGCGCGCTCCTCATCCTGACCTACCGCGACGAGGAGTTGAGCCGGGACCATCCCCTGCGTCTCGTTCTCGGCGATCTGCCCGTCCGTGAGGCCATGCGCGTACAGTTGCTTCCTCTTTCGGAGGTCGCCGTCGCGGCCCTCGCCAGGCGCCGCAAGAGCGGCCGCTCAGCCAGACTTCTCTACGCCGCCACTGGCGGCAATCCCTTCTTCCTCACCGAAACACTCGCCAGTGAGGCTCCAGATGTGCCCACCAGTGTCTCAGACGCGGTCCTCGCGCGGGTGGCGCGTCGCTCGCCAGAAGCGCAACGTCTCCTTGAGACAGTCGCGGTGTCGCCGGGGCGAATCGAGCGATGGGTCGTGACGGCGCTGGATGTGGGGGATGAGGCGGCGCTCGACGAGTGTCTGGCCGCAGGCATGCTCCACCTGGACGGGCAGATGATCGCCTTCCGGCATGAGCTGGCGCGGCAGGCGGTGGAGGGCGCGCTCCCACCTGCGCGCCGCCAATCACTCAATGCCCGCGTCCTCCATGCGCTGCTGGAAGGCGAGAGCGAGCCGGCCTCGCTTGCCCGCCTGGCGCATCATGCGACCCAGGCGGATGACCCAGCGCTCGTTCTGCGCTTCGCCCCCGACGCCGCCAGGCAGGCGGCAATGCAGAGCGCGCATCGCGAGGCAGCCGCGCACTATGCCACAGCGCTTCGTTATGCGGGGGGCCTCCCGCCCGTACAGCGCGCGGACCTGCTGGAAAAGCACTCCTATGAGTGCTATCTGACCGGCCAATTCGCCGAGGCGCTGGCCGCGAGTGAAGGCGCGCTCGCCATTTGGCGGGCGGCCGATGAGACTGAGAAGGTTGGGCATAATCTGCGCTGGCTCTCGCGGCTGAGCTGGTTCCTGGGTCAGCGGGCCGACGCGGAGCGCTATGGCGCGGAAGCTATTCGCCTGCTCGAACTACTCCCTCCATCACACGAGCTGGCGATGGCGCTCAGCAACATGGCGCAACTGGCGATGCTACACGAGGATGTCACCGGCGCGCGGCGATGGGGTGGGCGAGCCATCGCCTTGGCGGATGCATTGCAGGATAGAGAGATCCTCACCCACGCGCTGAACAATGTGGGCACCGCTGAGCTGCTCGCGAACGACGCGCGGGGCCACGCGCGCCTGACCCGCAGCCTAAGTGTGGCGCTGGAGCACGGCTTCGAAGAACATGCCGCTCGCGCATATATCAACCTGGCATCGGGGTATGAGCAGCGCCACCGCCATGAGATGGCGGCAGTCTATGTGGAGGAAGGTCTCGCCTATTGCGCCGAACACGATCTGGAAGCCTGGGGACGCTACCTGCTGGGCGTGCGTGCGACGGCTTCCTTTCGCCATGGCGACTGGCATAGCGCGTCAGAGGACGCCGCTGTGATCCTCAAGGTCCAAAGCGCGAGCAAGCCAAGCCGCTTGCAGGCGTGGATTGTTACCGCGTGGGTGCGGGTGCGTCGCGGCGATCCCGGCGCTGCGGCTCTACTCGATGAGGCTTTGGAGGTGGCCCTCAAGACGGCGGAGATTCAGCGTATTGGGCCACTCTACGTCGCACGGGCGGAGATGGCCTGGCTGCGTGGCGACCATGCGCAGTGCCAGGCCGAGGCGCATGCGGGCTATCTGCTGGCGCGCCAACATACGAACGAGTGGATTCGCGGGGAGCTTGCCTACTGGCGCTGGCGCGCGGGTGGACCGGCGGAGCCTCCTGAGCAGGTGGCCGAGCCGTTTGCGCTCAGCATGACAGGCGACTGGCGCGGCGCCGCATCTGCCTGGGAGGCGCTAGAGAGCTCGTATGAGCAGGCGCTGGCCCTCTTGGATGGCGACGAAGCCGCCCAACGCCAGGCGCTAGGCATCTTCGAGCGCCTCGGCGCAGCGCCAGCGGTGGAGATCGCACGGCAGCGGCTGCGCGCCATCGGCGCACATGGCCTGCCGCGCGGCCCTCGACCCGCCACCCAGGCCAATCCGTACGGCCTCACTCCTCGCCAATTAGAGATTTTGCTCTTGCTGGCCGAAGGCTTGCATAATACCGAGATCGCCGAGCGCCTCTCCACCACCCCCAAGACCGTCGAGCACCATATCACCGCCATCCTCGCCAAACTCAATGCGCGCTCGCGTGTCGAGGCCGTGCGCCTCGCCTATGAGTCTGGATTGATCCCCCACAGCGCCACCACACCATCCACTTCCTAGAGACGGTTCCGAGAGTCAACTAATGAAGCGAGAGATGGTAGTGAGTGGGGGTGACCTGCCAGGTCACTAAGAGCCACGCCTGTTCCTGCAGCGACAACAGCGCGCGCCGCGCCCAGTCCAGGTCTGCCGAGATATCTGGCGCTTGATTGCGCCCCGAGCGAGGCTGAGGCGGATAGCTGGCATAGGGACTCTGTGGCGTCAGGTGCGTCGAGCGCAGCAAGGAATAGCGCAGATCGACCGTGGTCAGGATCGCACTCACCTCGCGCAGAATCAGATGGTAGATCGTCTCGTCCTCAAGCCGTCGGGGGGGTGGTGACAGACGCGTCATGAGCGTGATGGGGTCCACCCGGCGCGCATATTCCTGCAGGGCCGCATCCGTGTCAGCAAAGGGATAGCGCCCCAGAAACTCGAGCATCTCGCTCAAGGTCGCGAGCCAGGCGCGCTCGTGCGGTGTCAAGTCCCTGGCAAAGTCGAAGTTGAGGTAGGTGCGGTAGATCTCCTGGGATCCTGCACTCAGCACCATGCGCAAGTCGCGCAGGTAGTCGGAGTCCTCGTCGAACAAGGAATCCGTGAGGTGAGTGATGAAGTATCCCCACACAACGTTCCCGAGTGTGAAGGAGGGGCAGGCCTTGCGACAGCGCGCAACAAATCGGTGAGCCGTAGGGAGTGAGGTGGGGGACGCCTCCAGGAACGCATCGACGGCGGCAAGCAAGGTGCGCCGAACATTGAGCGGGCGAGTCAAGCGTAAGACTCCGGCGAGGAGTATCATCCTCGTCATGCCGCGACGCCTCGTCCTCCCACGTGGGAGGTCACCGGGTGAGGCGCGCGACGCATAGACGTATGATCGCACAGGCGAAGACGCCGCGATAGATTGCGAATGCGCGCTCCCAGCGGATGAGCAATCGCAGGTAGTTGCCGAGCCAGGCGAAGCTGCGCTCCACCGTGTACCGGAGTCGATACTCCGCCTTGCGCGCGACGACTGGACGTCCTCGCTTTGCTCGCCAGTTCCTGGGGCGTCGCTTGGGTCGTCCTCGCGGGCGGGACACCCTGACAGTGTCCAGGGTTTGTTCAGCCAGCGTGACTTCGGAGGTCTTCGCGCTTGCCAGATGAAACCCCAAAGGGAGCCCATTCGCGTCGACTACCAGCATCCATTTGGTCCCCTTGCCTTTCTTCGTGAGGCCAACCTGCTCACCACCCCGCTTGGCGGGCGCGAACGAGCCGTCGAGGAAGTCCATGGATCAATCGAGCTGACCCTGCCGGTCGAGAGCGGCTAATGCCGTACGCCAGATGCGCTCCCTAACTCGCTCCTTACCCCAACGTTTGAGCCGTCGCCATACGGTTGTGGGTGCGCCGTACTCCCTCGGCAAGTCTTTCCAACGGCAGCCGGTGATGAGGATGTAGAGGACGCCGTCAATCGTCCGCGGGTCGTTGGCTCGCGGACGGCCAGTGCGCGCTGGTGGCGGCAGGAGCGGATTGATAAGGGCCCATTGGCTATCGGTCAGATGAATGCTGATCACCCAAGCAGGCTAATTCAGTCGTCTTGTGTTTCGTAACTGCCTCTAACAGAAAACCGGCCGAGGCCCCCCTTGCTTTACCTATGGGGATGAAAGCCGGGCCGCCGACAAGCGGCGGACGTACTGGCATATTGCCGCTTTTGTGCCTGTCAGGCGGAATAACTGTATATGGAACAGCAGAGCGTCCGCAAAATGTACAAGTACAAGCTCAAGCCAACGCCTCAACAGGAGCGGACGCTTGATCGTACCCTCATGCTCTGCCGCCACGTCTACAACGCCGCCGTTGGCGAACGCCGCGAGGCGTGGTTGAAGCGTGGTGTCACTGTCACGTACTACCAGCAACAGGCTGAATTGCCCGGAGTCAAAGAAGCGATGCCAGAGTATGCCGAAGTCAATGCTCAGGTCTTGCAGGATGTCTTACTCCGCGTAGACCGGGCGTTTCAGGCATACTTTCAGCGGATGCGCGGGGGGCAGGCGCCAGGCTATCCACGCTTCCACGGGCGCGACCGCTATAATTCGTTCACCTATCCGCAAGTGGGAGACCACGGCGGCGCTCGGCTCGACAACGGCTTCTGGGTCCTTTCCAAGATTGGGCGCATTGCCGTGCGTTGGAGCCGTCCACTGGATGGAACGCCCAAGACGGTCACCCTCAGCCGAGAGGCGGACGGCTGGTACGCCTGCATTTCTTGCGCGGACGTGCCTGTGCTGCTGCTTCCCGCGACTGGACAGGAAACCGGGATAGACCTCGGGTTGGAAGCATTTGCCACGCTCTCAGATGGGACCCGTATCTTCTCGCCTGGCTGGTATCGCAAAGCGGAACGCGCGCTCAAGACCTCCCAACGGCGTGTCTCGCGCCGCAAGAAGGGGAGCAACCGACGCCGCAAAGCGATCGTCTTGCTCGCCAAAGCGCATCAGACGGTGAGGCGCCAGCGGCAGGACTTCCACCACAAGACGGCGCTGGCGTTGGTACGCCAGAACGATGTGATCTATCACGAGGACTTGCGGACGGCCAACCTGGTCAAGAATCACTATCTCGCCAAGAGCATCAGTGACGTGGGATGGGCGACGTTCTTGAGCATCCTGAGCTTCAAGGCAGCATGCGCCGGTCGCTCAGTGGTAGCCGTGCCGCCTGCCTACACGAGCCAGAGGTGCTCTGGCTGCGGCGTCCTGGTCTCTAAAGGCTTATCCGTCCGCTGGCATAGCTGTCCAGAATGCGGAACGAGCCTGCACCGGGACCACAACGCCGCCAAGAATATACAAAGGCTTGGGCAAAGCCTTCAGGGAGGCGTGGCGTCGGCCGCGTCGGGGAACTGAGAATCCCCCACCTTTGGGTGTGGGGAGTGTCAATATGGGGGTGTTTCACAACCCAACATGGGGGCTTCCTCCGATGTGGCGCGCCACCCCGCGCCGGTATGCTGCCTTTACCTGGACTGTCAGACGCGAGCGCCGCGTCAGCCAGG
>DATAOM010000538.1:0-3154 GCA_036265775.1 Ktedonobacterales bacterium
CCTCGCCAACAATCGCCGCATAGCTGAGGTATCGGCGCGGCGCGACGTTCAGGAGCGGATCGCGCGCTACGAGCGCGCCATTGTGCGGTTGCAGGCCGCGACGACAGCGAACGCAGAACCACCACGGTGAGCGATGATGAGCAATGTGACGGCAAGCCTCAGCAGTCTGCTGCTCCGGCTTCTCGCGTCATGTGTGGGTATTCACGAAGAGTATGTATAAGATGGCTTGGAAGAGTATGTATAAGATGGCTTGTATGTATGACCATCGCTTCTCGAGCGTACCTGACGCCCGCCGCGTCCGTTTGGAAGAGAAAGAGTATCATAGTGGCGCGCTTCCTGCTCCCCCCTCGCGGTGAGGACCAGGGTCTTCAGGCCCACCGCAATCCGTACGAATCTGGCTCTCTCTGTATCTCAGGTAAAGTGAGGCGTCCTTCATGGGAGTACGACGATTGATCTGGGAAGACGCCCGCGAGTGGAAGCGGCTCGGCTATCTCGGCTTCGACAAAGCGGAAAAGCCCGTCAAGCTGCGCGATGTCCTGCGTCTGCAGTGGAGATACGTCGGGCTGCGCGCCACTATCTGGTATCGCCTGAGCTACGCCGCGCATCGCCGCCATCTTCCCCTCCTGCCCGGCATGATCGCGCGTATGAACCTGCGCCGCTATGGGCTGGATATCGTCTCCAGCGTGCCGATCGGCCCCGGACTCTACATCCCCCATCCCGTCGGGACCGTCGTCATGGCCGTCTCGCTCGGCAGCCACTGCCACCTTATCCACAGCGTCACCATCGGCATGCGCACCGTGCAGGCCTTCCCGCGCATCGGCGATAATGTCACCATCAGCGCAGGCGCGCGCGTCCTCGGCGATATCTACGTTGGCGATGGCGCCACCATCGGCGCCAACGCCGTCGTCATCACCGACGTTCCTGACGGCGCTACCATGGTCGGCGCGCCCGCCCGTCCGACGCGGCCCAAGGCGTCCCCTGAGATACCTCCTGAGATATCTCCTGGGCCTTTCCCTGACCATATCTACACGTGGGAGCCTTCCACCGGAACCAGCGGGATGCGCGAGTAGATGGGTGACGACAGACCTGATGCGCCTCAACATCCTCCCACGAAGGATTCGAACGTCGTGAGTCATTCCCAGACCACCCCTGCGCCTCTACTTGCGGGCAACGACGACCAGACGCCGGCCGCGCCGGAGAGCCGCGCCCAGCTCCGCCGCCTCCTGCGCGGCGACCTCCGCCAGCTTCGTCCCTTGTGGCGCAAAGCGCGCGAGGGAGCCGCCGCCCGCCGGCAGTTGCGCCGTGTGACCAGCCTTGGTAAGCAGGCGCGCGTCCGGGGTCGCGTCTTCGTCCAGAACGACGGGCACATCCACATTGGCGAGCGCGTCCATTTCGTCGCCACCACCGTCCCCACCGAGCTGGTCGCCTTCAAGGGCGCCGAGTTGACCATCGGCGCGCGCACGTTCGTCAATTACGGCTGTTCCTTCGCCGCCACCGCGCGCATCGCCATCGGCGCCGACTGCCTCTTCGGCCCCTACGTCAACATCACCGACAACGACTTCCACGATCTGCGCGACCGCACGCGCCAGCCAGAGGCCCAGCCCGTCACCATCGGCGATCACGCCTGGATCGGCACGCGCGCCATTATCCTCCCCGGCGTCACCATCGGTGACGGCGCGGTGGTTGGCGCTGGCTCCGTCGTCACCAAAGACGTGCCCCCCAACGGTGTCGTCGCCGGCAACCCCGCCCGCCTCCTGCGCCTCCTCGACGCCGAGCCATCCGCCTCTACATCAGATGAGTAACGCTGCTATCATCCCTGGTCAGCCGTGATCTGGAGAACCGGGGCTAGCCGCGCTTCATGACGCGGTAACGCAGATGCGTCGCCAGGGGAGTAGCGACCGTATCAAGCAATTCGAGCTGGATATGCGCGTCGCCGAGATGCTCGAACATGCGCGTTCCACTGCCAAAGAGCACGGGGACGAGGTGAATCGAGATCTCATCCACCAATCCCGCCTCGATATACTGCTGGCCGATGCTCGCGCCACCCATCACACAGACATCCTTCTCGCCCGCCACCGCTTTGGCTTGCGCCAGCGCGCCCTCGATACCATCGGTGACAAAGGTATAGACACCGCCCTCCGGCGACTCGGCTGGCGCGCCATGCGTCACCACGAACAGCGGACGTCGCTCTGGTCCCGTCGGCCCATCTGCGCCCCACCACGGCAACGAGGTGTCGTACGTCTCGCGTCCAGCGATGGCCGCGCCGATGCTGGCGATGCCCTCCTCCAGCGCCTTGCGGCTCGCCACATCGGCGTCACTCATGGCCCACGCTGTCAACTGCTGGCCACCATCTCCCACTGGCTCCTCTGGGCGGCGGTTGGCCGCCGTCATGAAGCCATCCAGCGACATACTGATGTCAAAGATCACCTTGCTCATGCGCATCTTCTCCTTCTTGGAACTGTTTCATCCTTGGAACTGTTTCGTCGCGACGACGCTCAATGCTCGAAGCGCCAGCGCATGGCGCCTTACGGCTCCGCGGTGGCGACACCGAACGCCGTAACCGGCGTGGCGGCATACAGAAGCCGCAGCGGCGGTCCAGCGCTCGGCGCGCTACAGGGCGGCGTCGAGGCCCGGAGGTGATACTGACAGGACGCGGGTTTGGATTCTGCGTCAGATTCCGGCTTTTGCAGGCGCCTGCATACACCTATAAAAACACCTGAATCCGGCGATCCCCGCGCCGGTCAGACGTCTTATCGAGGATCCACTGGTCCGACACGGTGGCGCGGTACAGGCGATGAACGGCGGGCGAACGCACGTCGCTGGCCTCCCATTCCGCTGCCCCATGCAATTGCGACCTGCGTGAGTAGATATCGATGCCCCCATCAAGGTCAGCCCCCGTCAGTTCCTCGGCGACCGCCGACAGGTAGACACCCTGGCCCGTGCCAATGGGCGCCTGCGAGTCGAAGATCACGATGCTGATCTGGGGACGTACGGCGATGTTGCGCGAGTGCGCCGCCTCCGGCAGCGAGACCCAATAGAACTCGCGATACCCTGCGTGCGCGTAGTACACAGGAGACACCCAGGGCTGTCCCTGCTCATCGCTCGTGCCGAGCGCCATATAGAGATTGTCCTCGATGATGGCTCTCGCGATGGC
>DATAOM010000539.1:0-7888 GCA_036265775.1 Ktedonobacterales bacterium
CGCGCTGCTGCCAGCGCTGGTCGGTCTGAGTTATCTGGCGTGGTCGCGCGGGCTGGCGCGTCATCCCGCCGCCTGGGTCCTGTGGGCGACGTTCGCATTCTTTTGCATTCCGCGCATCCAGGAGGTCGCCCTGCCGGATCATCTCATCGTCTTGCCTGGGCAGGACGATCCACGCTTCGGACCAGTGATCGTCCTGTTGCGCTCCGGCGCGTTGCTCTATGGCGCGCTGGCGACGCTGATCGCGGGTGGGCTGGTCCTGCGCGCCGCGCGACTATCCTCACGTGCTGAGACGCCGCTTGTCGCTGCTGGCTGAGAGATCGAGAAAATCGAGAAAGAGGCGTCATGCCTATCAAACGCCAAGCGCTCACTGCCGAGGAGTTCATCGCGCGCCTTGCTGATGGCGCGACTCTGCGCAACCTCGACCTGCGCGACGCCGACCTGGCGCAAAGCGTCGCCGAGAGTCTGACGTTGCGCGACTGCCGCTTCGAGAATGTTACCTTCACGCACGCCGACTGGGAGTCACTCACCTGTGTCGGCTGTACATTCGTCAACTGCCAATTCCTCGGCGCGCGCCTTGTCAGCGCGACCTTCACCAAATGCGACTTCTTTGACGCCGAGACCCGGCGCGCCTGCTCATTCGCTGGAGCAAAGCTGCGCTTCGCCATGTTTGCGGAATGCACGCTGGATAGCTGTCTCTTCGAGGGCGCCGACCTGTTCCGCGCGACGATCAAAGACTCGCGTGCGATCGGCGCGAACTTCTACAAGGCCGTGTTCGACCGCTCGGCGACGCTGACTGGCGCCGTGCTGCGCGACGCCGACCTACGGGACGCCGATCTGGCGGGGTGCGATCTCTCGAAGGCTGACTTCGAGTGGGCCAACCTCGAACGCGCCAACATGGAGGGCGCCAACCTGCGCGACGCCTCGCTCGATCAGGCGTCGTTGCGCGGCGCAAGTCTACGTGGAGCGGATCTGCGCAACGCCAACCTCGGCGGCCTCGATCCGCGTCTAGTTGATGTGGCTGGCGCGCTGATCTTCGCGGGACAGGCACGGCAGATCACCGAGGCATTGGGTATGCAGATCGCCGACGAGGGATAACTCATGAGCAATGACAGCGAGGGGAACGAGGTCAGATTGGCGCCATCTGTGGCGGCCGTCACACTGTCACACTATCAGGCGCGGGAGCTGCTGGCGGCGCGGCAGGCTAGGGCGCGTTCCGTCACAGTCTCGCCCGATCTTGGTCTCACCAGCGTTGCCATGACGCTGGTCGCAGATAGCGTGGTCTTGCCGACAGGCGAGCGTTTGTCCTGGGCGGAAGTCGAGCGCATTCAGCGCGCGGCCAACGTCTGCTTCCAGATTGAAGATGGCGCGACGGTCGAGATTCGCCGCTTCTCGGAGGTGACGGGCTGGACGCGCGCGCTCATGCCAACGACTGGAGCGCCAACGACGCTGGTGGCCGGGCTGCCGATGCACCGCATCAAAGACACCGACCCCTGGGCCGACTCGCAGACAAAGATCGCGGCGCTTGCGCCGATCAGCGGTCGCGTCCTCGACATCGCGACGGGTCTTGGCTATACCGCGATCCTCGCCGCGCGAACCGCTGAGGAGGTCGTCACCATCGAGTTGGACCCGGCGGCGCTGGAGATCGCAGCGATGAATCCCTGGTCGCGGGAACTCTTTACGCGACCAAATATCCGCCAACTCACCGGCGACGCAGTGGAGATTTTGCCAACCATGGAGGATAGCAGCTTCACACGCCTCCTTCACGACCCACCGATGATTACCATCGCGGGCGACCTCTACGGCGAGGCGTTCTACCGCGAGTTGTGGCGCGTGTTACGGCGCGGCGGGCGGCTCTTCCACTACATCGGCGACCCACAGAGCGCGTCTGGCCGCCGGACCACCGCTGGGGTGATCCGCCGCCTGCAATCCGCCGGCTTTACACGCGTCACGCGCCGCCCGGAAGCGTTCGGCGTCCTCGCGCAGAAGTAACCTGGCGCCGTACGCTATGCTATAGCAAGGGCGCGCTATCCCCGCCGTAGGTCATCGTCGCGAGACGCAGACACCCCGTGAGGAGGTCCAATGTCCTTTACCGTAGATCAAGGTCGAACCTTTCTGATTGATATCCTCGCGTTGATCGTCGTGGCGCCGCTGCTCATCGGCCTTACTGCCGCATTGTTTCGTCAGAGCGACCGCCACAGAGTGGTGGGATCAGCAGGCGTCGCTGAAGGAATAATCGCGCTTGGACTCGTCATGGACGGCGCTATAAACAAGATGCAGAATCGTCCCATCTTCCTCACGGATCAGGATATCGTGCGAAACAATCTCGCCTCCGCGATCGGGAATGTTGGGCTGGCGCTTTCCAGTGCGGCGATTATCATGGGAATCGTGGAAAGCGTCAGAATCCGTCGCTGGGGAGTCTTTGCCGGGTTCCTGCTGCTCATGATCGCGGCTGAACTTTTTGTTTACTTCTTCAGCCTGACCATCCTCTCACTACCAATCTTGCATGTTCCCATCCCATTGTGGAATCGAATATTGGCGCGTGACCCTGCTGTCGCTGTTCCCTATTTCTTCCTCTCCAGCTTCTTGCTACTCAGCGTCCCTGTGGCGACATTTCTCCTGGCGTTCTTCGGGCTGAAACGCGCCTCACTTGAAGCAACCAATGAGGACGCCTAGCTGGGCATGTTGAAGCCAGAGGAGGCTTCTCGCACACTTCGCCCGCCGATGGGTCACATGCGTTTTACGAGAGCGCGCCAAACGCGCAGTGATCAGGAAGAGGCGCCAATGACCACACCCGCACAGTCAGTACAGTCCGGTGGTAGGCGTGTTGGCCCGCTCGCTTTGGGCGTCAGCCTGCTCGTGATCGGCGTGGCGCTCTCCTATTTCGCGCTGACGCGCCGCTGGGGCTACTATTCTGGAATACCGCTCGATCCGAGCCAGCTCATTCCTGAAGATCGCGCCTCCCTCACTGTCTGGTGGTGGGATCAGACCAATAACTTCTGCGGCCCTTTCCCCGCCATCTGGCCCGCCGTCGTCACCCTTAGCGCCATACCACTTATCGTCGCGGCGATTCGCCAGCGCGCAGCGTCTCCCGTGTGGATCAGAATCGGTCTGCTGGGCGCGGTATTCGGCGCCATCACCGTGCTAATTGCGATGTGGACATTTGTCGAATTCAGCTATTTCCACGATTCCGGCTGGGTCTACGCCGCCGATACTGGCGCCCTGGCGATGGCGCTCGCTGGATACGCGCTGCTCTTCCTGGCGATCCTCACGCTGCGTCAGGCCAGCGAGACGAGCGCCCAGCCGTTACCGTCACACGCTAGCGGATAGGATGTCCTAATATCTCGCGCCCACCGATGAAGGGACGTAGCGCCTCCGGCACACGCACCGTCCCATCCGCCTGCTGGTGGTTCTCGACAAGCGCGATGATCGTGCGGGTCGAGGCGAGCGCGGTGTTGTTGAGGGTGTAGACGAAGCGCACGGTTCCGTCGGCGTCGCGGTAGCGGATGTTGGCGCGGCGCGCCTGGTAGTCGTGAAAGTACGAATCCGAGTGCGTCTCGCGATAGCGTCCCTCCGAGGGCATCCAGCACTCGATGTCGTAGCCCTTCACCTTGGCGTCGCCCAGGTCGCCAGTGCAGATATTCAGGACGCGATAGGGCAGATCGAGCGCGCGCACGATCTCCTCCGAGTTCGCCAGCAACTCCTCGTGCCAGCGCACCGACTCGCCGTGGTCGGCTTGGCAGATGATGTACTGCTCGACCTTGGCGAACTGATGGACGCGCAGGATACCTTTGGTATCCTTGCCGTAGGTTCCGGCCTCGCGACGGAAGCACGGCGAGTAGCCAACGTACTTGATGGGCAGATCAGCCCCGTTCAGGATCTCGCCGCTGTGCATACCAGTGATCGAGACCTCGGCGGTGCCAATCAGGAAGAGATCGTCGTCGGGAAGGCTGTAGGTCTGTTCGCGGCCACGCGGGAACTGCGCATTGCCGTAGAAGGCGAACTCCTTGGCGAGGACGGGAACCTCCAGCGGCGTGAAGCCCTTGCGCGCGACCCGATCCAACGCGAACTGCATCAGCGCGAACTCCAGGAAGACGGCGTCGCCCTTGAGGATGTAGCTGCGCGAGCCACTCACCTTGGCCGCGCGCTCCAGGTCCAGCCAGTCCTGCCCCTTCATCAAGGCGACGTGGTCCAGCGGCTCAAAGTCGAAGTGCGGTGGCTCGCCAACGCGCTTGATCTCGACGTTGTCCTCCTCACCCTGCCCTTCTGGGACCGACTCGTCGGGGATGTTGGGAACGAGCAGCCAAAGGTTGCGCAGATGCGTCTCCAGGTCGCGCTCGCGCGGCTCGACCTCCTTGAGTTCGGCGGCGAGAAGGCGTCCGCGCTCGATGGCGGCCTCGCGCGCGGCGGCGTCGGCTCCGGCCTCGCGGATCGCCTGCGAGACTTTATTCTGCTCCGCGCGCAGGTCCTCTGCGCTGCGCTTGACGATGCGTAGCTCGGTGTCGGTGGCGAGCAGCGCGTCAACGTCAACGGCGGTCTTGCGGCGGCGCGCCACGTCACGAATCAGATCGGGATGCTCACGAATGAAGGCCAGGTCCAGCATGAAAGGTTCCTTTCAGACAATACAAAGCGCCGCCCATCACGAAGGACGAGCGGCGCGCGGCGTGGTACCACCTTCATTCGTCGCAGCTCCAGATGAAGCGACGACCTTGGACGCCGGATAACGCGGGCGGGGCGGCTCGTCTTACTCCGACGGATAAGCCTCGTTTGGGCGAGCGGCGCGCGAGTGGATTTCGGCTGGATGGGCGCCGCGTCGCATCATCCCGCGGCTTGCTGCTGTTGCCCTGACCCATGGCGTACTTGTCTCGCGCCTGGCCTGATATGGATATTCCATGGTATCCGCTGCCTACGCCGCCTGTCAAGCGAATAAGGCAAATTCTTCCACGGCTCACCTTGCCAGTAGAGCCCTGAGTCTGCTCCAATGTACGCGAATGTATGCGTTGCGAAGGATCACGCTTACCACTCAAGGAAGGGATGAAGCAATGAGTTATGCCGACGCGATGTCCCGCGCGTGGCCGAACAAGACGACGATTGACCGCGAGGCGCTGATCGCCTGCATTGACGCTTGTAGCGATTGCGCGCAAGCCTGTACCGCTTGCGCCGCCGCCTGCCTCGCTGAGGCGGAGGTCCAGACGCTTGTCCGCTGCATCCGGCTCGATCTTGACTGCGCTGACATCTGCGCGGCGACGATGCGCGTCCTGACGCGGCAGACCGCATTCGATGCGACGGTCGTGCGCTCGCTGTTGCAAGCCTGCGCGGCGATCTGCAAGACCTGCGGCGATGAGTGCGAGCATCATGGCGCGCATGGCATGGAACATTGCCGCATCTGCGCCGAGGCGTGCCAGCGCTGCGAGCAAGCCTGCCAGCGCATGCTCTCCGCGCTCGCGGCGTAGTGTCATGCCTTGCTGGCAGAGCGGGGCGGTAACGTCGTCTGTGGCGGGAAGTCGCTGACGACGTCGCCGCGATAGGCCAGCAGGAACGCCCATAGCGCCTCCGCCGCCGCCGACAGCCGCCGCCCGGGACGCCGCGCCAGCGACCACGAGCGCATCACCGGGAAGCCCGCCACATCCAGCACAGCCACGCGCTCGGCAAGCAACTCCAGTTCCAGCGCGCCCAGCGGCATCACCGCGACGCCCAACCCCGCCGCGACGGCCTGCTTGATCGCGCCGCTGCTGCGTAGCTCCATCATCACGCTGACCTCGATGCCACGCTGAGCGAGCATCGCCTCCACGTCGGTGCGCGTCCCCGATCCTTGCTCGCGCAAAAGCAACGTCTCGCCCGCCAGCGCCTCCAGCGGGATCTGCCGCCGCTGCGTCAACGGATTATCCGGCGCGGCGATCACGACCAACTCATTGGGCGCGAACGCCGCCACCTCCAGATCCTGCGGGTGCTCGATCAGCCCCATCACCGCCAGGTCTACCTCGTCGTTGAGCAACCGCTCCTGCGCCGTAATGCGATTGACCACGTCCAGCGTCAGCTTGATCTGTGGGTTGGCCTTATGGAAGACTCCGAGCGCGGGCGGCACGACATAGATGCCCGCCGTGGTGCTGGCCGCGACCTTGACCGTGCCACGCTGCGCGCCACCCAGTTCTTCCATGACCTGGCGTGTCTCGTCGAGCAGCGCGAAGATGCGCTCGCTGTATTTCAGCAATTCCTGGCCGGCCTCAGTGAGCCGCAGGGTGCGCCCGTGCTTCTCGAAGAGCGGCAGGCCGAGCGACTTCTCCAGCGCCTTGATCTGCAGTGAGACACCGGGCTGGCTAAGAAACAGCGCTTCGGCGGCGCGCGAGACGCTGCCACGCTCGGCAACGGCGCGAAAGATCTCGAGCTGGTGCAGATTCATAAGCAAACCTGTGCGTTTATGGAAGTAACTGTAATTCATTCTTATACGTGCGCTGCGATACAATTGTCAACGTCCGGGAGCGACGCAACGCAGGCGTGTGGGCTGTTCACTGCCGCAGCTCTCGAATGTATGCCGCACAACGGGGTGCGCGCGAAAAGAGGAGATACATGGGCAATCACAGGACCGCGCTGGTTGCGGACGAACTGACGAAGAGCTGGAAGAAAGACCCACGCTGGGAAGGAATCACGCGGCCATACACGGCGGACGACGTCCTGCGGCTGCGCGGAACCATCCTGATCGAGCACACGCTGGCGCGACTCGGCGCCGAGCGGCTCTGGAAGCTGTTGCACGAGGATGAGTATGTTCCAGCGTTGGGCGCGCTGACCGGCAATCAGGCCATGCAAATGGTCAAGGCGGGCCTGAAGGCTATCTACCTCAGCGGCTGGCAGGTGGCCGCCGACGCGAATCTCGCCGGGCACATGTACCCCGACCAGAGCCTCTATCCCGCCAACAGTGTGCCGCAGGTCGTGCGGCGCATCAATCAGGCGCTGCAGCGCGCCGACCAGATTCACCACTCTGAGGGCAAGGACGACATCTACTGGTACGCGCCGATCGTGGCCGACGCCGAGGCGGGCTTCGGCGGGCCGCTCAACGTCTTCGAGATCATGAAGGCGATGATCGAGGCGGGCGCGGCGGGCGTGCACTTCGAGGATCAGCTTGCCTCCGAGAAGAAGTGCGGCCACATGGGCGGCAAGGTGCTGATCCCGACGCAGGCCGCCATCAAGCATCTGGTCGCGGCGCGGCTCGCGGCGGATGTGATGGGCGTGCCAACGCTTGTCGTCGCGCGCACCGACGCCAACGGCGCGAATCTGCTCATGAGCGACGTAGACGAGCGTGACCACGCCTTCCTCACCGGCGAGCGCACGAGCGAGGGCTTCTATCGCGTCAAAGCGGGGCTCGATCAGGCGATCGCGCGCGGACTGGCCTATGCGCCGTACGCCGACCTGATCTGGTGCGAGACGTCGGAGCCAAACATCGACGAGGCGCGGCGCTTCGCCGAGGCGATTCACGAGCGCTTCCCCGGCAAGCTGCTGGCCTACAACTGCTCGCCTTCCTTCAACTGGAAGAAGAAGCTCGACCACTCGACCATCGCGACGTTCCAAAAGGAGCTTGGGGCAATGGGCTACAAGTTCCAGTTCGTCACGCTGGCTGGCTTCCATGCGCTCAACTACAGCATGTTCCACCTGGCCAAGGGCTACGGCGAGCGCGGCATGGCGGCCTATTCGGAGTTGCAACAGGCGGAGTTCGCCGCGGAGTCTGAGGGCTACAGCGCGACGAAGCATCAGCGTGAGGTGGGTACCGGCTACTTCGACGAGGTGGCGCAGGTGATCTCGGGAGGCAGCGCCTCGACGCTCGCGCTCGAGGAATCGACCGAGCGCGAGCAGTTCTACAAGAAGGCGGCGAAGAACTGAGCGCCCGCCGAGGTCACTT
>DATAOM010000540.1:0-8763 GCA_036265775.1 Ktedonobacterales bacterium
GTGGAGTGGGCGCTGGTAGTCGGCTCGACTGTCGTCTGGCTCTTCCTCGTGCGTCTGATGTGGCGCACGCGCATCCTGGAGCGGCTGGTCTCTGTTGACGTAGATTCACACGTCTCGCGAGAAGCGGTGGCAACGCGGGAAGCGCAAGCCATACCGCAAGAAATAGAGACGGTCTAACGGCAGGAGCCACCCTATTTCCGTGCGACGGCGACCTTAAAAGAGAGGCGCGTGGTGTACGGCGTGTCGATCTTGTCGCCGTAGGTGGATTCGGCCCAGGCGCGCAGCCTGCGCATGGACTCAGCGAAGATGTCGTCGGGGATGTTCCAGGTCTGCGACCAAGTGCGGCTCTCGACATAGTCAAGCACCTCGCGCGGGACGGTAACATGGTCCCATGAGGCGAGGATGGTCTCGGTGACGGTCAGGCCACGCCTGCGCAGCTCTCCGAGAATCTCCGCGAAGGTGCGCGCACCGACGCGCTGCGGATCGGCGCCAAGCTCGCGTACGATCTGCGCCCAGCGATCCTGGATATCGTGGTTCATCGCGTTGGGAGCGGCGATATCCTGCCCCAGCAAGAGCGCCGCGCCGGGACATAGCACGCGCAGCGCCTCGTCCAGCGCCTTGCGCCACTCCGGCACGAGGTGCAGCACGTGGACCGCGAGCAAAGCGTCGAATGTGGCGTCGTCGAAGGGCAACGCGGTCATGTCGGCGATCTGGATGGTGAGGCGACCTATGGCGCGCTCACCCGACGCGGCCTGCCACGCCGCGTATTTCGTCTCTAATTGTTCGAGCATGCGTGGCGCGATGTCGATCCCGGTCACATTCACACCACTGGCCAGCAGCGGCAAGGCAATGCGACCAGTGCCAATCCCAATTTCCAGAACGTCCGCGCCGGATTGCAGGCCGCCCACACGCATGAGACCAGCGGCGATCTCGGCCGACGCCTCGGCGGGATGAACGCGCGTGGCGTCGTAGCGGTCGGCCACGCGGTCGAATGAGAGGGATTCAGGCATCGGGTGAGGTCTCCTTCAGGCCTTGTCAGTCGATATGGCTGGTATCACCAGGTGGGAGCAAGGTCAGGCGCACCTGCGAGAGCGTGTACCCGCGCCCGCGATACAGGCGCAGCGCGGCGTCGTTCTCCGGCGAGGTGACGAGCGTGACGGCGGGAAGGCGCAGCTCTCGCAGGTAGTGGCGTTCGGCGGCGTCGAGCAGGTGGTTGGCGACGCCCAGGCGGCGGTAGTCGGGGTGAACCAGCAGCTCCTGGATGTAGCCGACGAGGCGCTCGCCCTCCGGCTCGACCTGGACCGTACCTAGCAGGAGGCCTACCAGTTGCGCATCCTCGCCCGCGACAGCGACCCAGAGCGTCCCCTGCCTTGCAGCGAGCAGCGCCAGGCTGACGCGTCCACGCGCAGTGGCCGGCGAGATCAGCGCGACCGCCGCCTCACGGTCCGCCGCGCTGGCCTCGCGCACGCCGATGCTGCTCTGGGGCTTCGCCACCCTCGCCATCCTTTGTCACGAATCTCCGCCGGTCGCCTGCGTAGTGTTCATGCGCAGTATACGCCGTCCAGGGAAGACGCAGGTGGGCGGTTACGCGACTGGCGCCGTGAACTCGGCGGGAAGTGGCGTGGCCTCGGCCTGCGCCTGGCGGGCGAGGCGGCGCTTGAGGCGGCGCTTGAGGCGTTGATCGAAGATCAGCAGCACGACGACGATCAGCAGGCTCACCACCGTCATGCCCGTACGCGCTGGCAGGTGTCCTATGAACTCGATCAGCGGCCCCCAGACGAGGGTGAAGTAGAGAATCACGCCGATGGCGATTGAGAGCAGGTGGCGCTCGTTCCAGCCTGCGCGCGCCGACCACGAGCGCACCCGCCAGAGCGCCGAGGCGAAGAGCAGGAGCATCAGCGCCATCGCGGCGACGGCGGGCATCCCCGTCGCGGGGAGGATGACCGAGAACGCGAAGAAGAGAATCATATAGCCAGCGCAGATCAGGCGCACGGTCCAGAGGCGTGGCGCACGTTTGGCGGGATTGGGTCGCGGCATGGGAAAGCGTACGAATACGCCGAGCACGATCAGCAGCAGCATGAAGGCGGCGGCGAGCAGATATGAGATCAGCGGCGGGCCAGAATAGCCAGCGGCGACGAACTGGTTGAAGGTGGCGTTGACGGCCAGCGCGCCACAGAGCAGCTGCATCCACGCTGTGACCAGGACGATGCGCTTGGGGCCGAGCCAAGGCAGCGGCGCGCGGCGCGGGAAGAAGACGGCGATCAGGATGAGCGGGACGGTGATGCTGACGACGGCGTGGTAGATCGTGAGATTGAGCGCCCAGTTGAGGCTCGTCCCCGCGACGAGGCCGTATGTTCCGCCCATGTGCGAGGGAGATTGCGGCGAGATGTAGTTGAACCACGTCTGCACGACCAGCGCCTCCTGGAAGACGCCGAACGCCGCGCCGAGCAGGAGGGCGTTGCCCCAGCCGAGGCGACGCTGCACGAGTACCTCGTGGGTGAGCAGCGCCCACGCGCCATACATCGTCGGCAGGAAGACGAGGAAGAACGGCTGGACGAAGAGCAGCGGCGGTGTTGAGCCGGAGATCATCTCGCCGACGATGGGCGAGAGGAAGATCAGCGCCAGCGCCGTAGGCCATACCCTCAGGCGCTGGAGTGGTCCAGGCGTCTTTTGCGTCGCAGGCCGTTCGACCGTCGCAGAAGTCGTCTCCATCCACCTGCCCCTATAGATTGGGATTACGTTTGGAGATTGTGTTGTCTCAACGTGCGCCTGGCGCTTGCGCTGCATGCGCTGAGTCATCACAATGCGCTTCGATACAGTAGCAAGTTCTAAACGCAAACCAGCAAAGGTCTTCAACAAATAGGTGAAGTGTCAGACCATATCTTCTCTTAGAATGTGCGGCCGAGGGGCTGATCCCAGGGTTGTGGCGCGGCGACCTCCAGGATGATGTCCTCGCGGTCGCGCGCATACAGATACAGGTGCGCAAAGAACTCTTCCTCCGGCAGCGGATACGTCGGGTTGATGCAGAGAAAATCGAAGTACCAGGGCGATTGCACGCCAGGCGCGCAGATCACCTCGATGCGCCGTCCTACGCGCAGCCGGTACAGCATCCCCTGAATCTGCTTCGAGGGCACGTCCAGATAGCCCTGGCGCTGCAACTGCCCCCACAACTCCTCGCCCAACGTCGTCTTCGCCACCTCACGCGCACGAGCGCGCGCCTCGGCGTAGGCCGCGCGGGTGAAGCCAGGGCCAGCCGAGCGTTTGGGCAAATGCATCCAGGAGCGCAGCCACGGGCGCTCCAGCGTCGAATCGTCGATAGGCTGGGGCGCCGGGCCAGGATCATCTGATTCCAGCAGGCGTCGCCAGCCGTCGGCGATCCTAGCCCCCAGCGATTGGAGCAACGATCTGATACTCCTCGACGTTCGGATCGAATGGCGCGCGGTCGAGGACGTGCTTGCCGTCTACTTTCTTCGAGACCATCGCGCCATGCTCGCGCGCCTCACGGATGATGCGCTCGGCCTCGGCGATCTGCGCGCGCGCCTCTTCGGTGTCGGTGGTCTCCCACTCGACGACCTGATGCCCGCGCCGGTTCGCCACGATGATGCGTCCCATCGGTTCCTCCTGTCCTCAGGAGATGCGAGAGAGCGCCGTACGCGGAACGGTTTCTTCCGCTCGACGCAATCTCGCCTCAAGGCAACTGTAGCGCGCTCGGCGCCCCATGTCAAGGCCGCTCGCGTCACATCGCCAACGCCACACTCCTGCTTCGTCATGGGTAACTTGCGCTGGCCTGCCGACTTCGCTATCGTAGGCAGGAAAGGACGATCATTTCCTTCGTCCCTGTGCGTTATGAAAAAGAATTGACTCGCTATGGAACAGTCCACCAGGGCCAGCCGCCGTCCTGCCGCATCTCCCCCCACAGGCCACGCGATTCATGTCGAGCGGCTGCGCAAGGTCTACGAAACGCAGGTCGCCGTCGAGGACATTAGCTTTGCCGTCGCGCCGGGCGAGATCTTTGCGCTGCTCGGCCCCAATGGCGCAGGCAAGACGACGACCATCGAGATCCTCGAAGGCTACCGCCGCGCCGATAGCGGAACCGTCAGCGTCCTCGGACGCGACCCGCAGCGCGACCCCACGCTCAAGGCGCTTGTCGGCGTGATGCTCCAGCAGGACGGCGTCTATCCGACCCTGCGCCCGCCTGAAGTGCTGAACCTCTACGCCAGCTTCTTCGCCGAACCGGAAGACCCCGCGCGGTTGCTCTCGCTCGTCGGGCTGGAGGACGCCGCACGTACGCGCTGCCGCCAGCTTTCCGGCGGCCAGAAGCGGCGGCTGGCGCTGGCCCTGGCCCTGATCGGCAAGCCACATCTGCTCTTCCTTGACGAGCCGACGACCGGGATGGACCCGCAGGCCCGTCGCGCGACTTGGGAGCTGCTGCTGGACCTCAAGGATCGCGGTGCCACCATCCTGCTCACAACGCACTTCATGGACGAGGCTGAGCGGCTGGCCGACCGCATCGGCATCCTCGACCACGGCCAGCTCATCGCGCTGGATACACCCGCCAATCTGACGCGCGAGCAATCCACCAACACGGTCGAGGTGCGCTTCAGCGCCGACCCCGCGCCGGACCTGGCGAAGCTCTCGAAGCTCGGCTCGATCCGCTCGGCGCGCGAGGAGGCGGGGACCTTCGTCGTCGAGACGGGCGATGCGCGGGCGATGCTGGTCGAGTTGACGACGTTCCTGCGCGATAAGGGCATGACGTTACGCGAGCTGCGCGTTGGCCGCGCCTCGCTCGAAGACGTCTTCCTGCGCCTGACCGGAAAGGAGATGCGCGAATGAACGCGCCAGCCACTCAGGCGCCAGGAGAACAAAGCGCCGCGCCACTCCAACAAATGATTCTCGCGCAGACGCGCGCCGAGTTGAACATGACGCTGCGCCGGGGCGAGAGCGTGCTCGTCACGATCATCATTCCTGCGCTGCTGCTCATCTTCGCCATGACGGTCAACATTAAGCCGCCCAATGGCCAGAAACCGATTGATTTCTTCGTTCCCGGTATTCTCGCCGTCGCCGTCATGTCCACCGGCATGGTCAGCTTGAGCATCGCCACCGCCTACGAGCGCTACTACGGCGTGCTCAAGCGACTGGGCAGCTCGCCGCTGCCGCGCTGGGGGCTGCTCGCGGCCAAGACGCTCTCGATTCTGGCGCTGGAGGCGGCGCAAATTATCTTCCTGCTGGCGCTGGCGGCGATCCTCTACGGCTGGCGGCCACAGGGATCGTTCTTCGCGGCTCTCGTCGTCCTGCTGCTGGGAACCGTGACGTTCGCCGCGCTCGGCCTGCTGATGGCCGGGGCGTTGCGCGCGGAGGCGACGCTAGCCGTCGCCAACGGGCTGTTTCTCATCTTCCTGCTCATCGGCGGGACGATCCTGCCGGTGGAGCGCCTGCCGAGCTTCACGCAGCCACTCGCGCGGCTTCTGCCACCCGCCGCTTTCTCCGACGCCCTGCGCGGCGCGCTCTCGCCACAGGGCGTACCGATGGGCAGTCTCCTGGCGCTCGCCGTCTGGGCGGTGATCTTCCTCGTCGCCTCGGCGCTCACCTTCCGCTGGGAGTAGCAGCGCGACGGGCTGGGGACGTTGTGTGAAGAGTCCGGCGAGGGCGTCAAAGCGATCAGTCAGCCAGCGCACCCACCTGGGTCGCGCGCGCATGTCGCCCTCCTGCCGGTAGACCTGCGTCGCGGCGTAGAAGGCGATCCACGGCGCGATGGCGAAATAGTTTGGCAGCGAGCGGAAGGCAAAGAAGAGTGGGATGAGCGCGAGCATCAACCCGCCCTCCGCCAGCTTGATCCGCCAGCGACAGAAGGCGTAGAGCGCCGCGCCGAGCGCGAGCAGCTCCAGGACCAGATACGCCGTCGGCGGGAAGTACGGGATGACATGGCCGACGGAGAGCGAGACAATACCCATTCCGATGGGGAAGAGCGGCTCCGACATCGGCAGCCAGAGGCTATGGAACCAGGCGCCAGGGCTAGCAATCATATAGGGCAGGTTTGGCGCGAGGAAGGCCGCGAGCGTGACGAGTCCGGAGCGGATGGACTGCCGCCAGCCCGCCCACGACTGCCAGTTGTTTTGCACGATCATATCGGTGAAGAAGAAGGGCACGAAGAACCAGCAATATTGCTTGAAGGCGCAAGCCAGACCGAGCAGAATCGCGCTTGCCAGCCAGTTGCGCCTGCGCAGATGCCAGGCGATTAGCAGGAACGCCAAGCAGATAATCTCAGTCTCTAGGAAGGCCGAGAAGAGTACAACCGTCAGTCCCGCGCCAATCGCTAAGACAGCCCAGTGCCGCCAGCCGACGGGCGAGAGCCAGAGCAGCCATGCGAAGAGCGCCCAGTAAACCAGCATGTTGACGATCAGGATGTTGTCGATCCCAAGCGCGAGCATCGGCACATAGATGAGGAAGGAGAGCGCGGGGTAGCTGTGCAGCGTACGTGGGTCGAAGCCTCCCGCCTCCTCTCCCTGTCCGGCGGCGTATTGCTGGCGCACCGCGTCAATCTTCGAAAGCGAGGGATAGTCGTAGCCGTTGCCAAACGCGCCCTGGCGCAGCGGCGTCTCGAGCGCGTTGGGGAATGACTTCAGAACGCTGGGGAAGATACCATCACTGGTGTAAGGATTATGCCCATTTAAGACGAGGTGCGCGTTGGTGTACGAGAACGAGATCACGTCGCTCCAGAAACCACGCGTGAACGGCATAAAGAGCGACATGAATGCGCCGCCGGAGAAGACAATGATCGAGCCAAGTGTCAGCAGCCCCGCCTGAATTACCGTGAAGCGCTGAAAGCGCTCGTAGAGCCGTCGCCACCAGTCTGGTGGGGTCATGCGCATCCCCGCGACCAGCAAGATCACCAGGCCGAGCGCGCCCGCGATCGTGGAGATGATCCCGCGAATGCCCTGGGTGACCGGCTCCCATGGAATGCTCAGCGCGCCAGCCAAAAAGACCAGCCCGCTACCGAGAATGACCGCCCCATAGCGCGCGGGCAGTCTATCGTGGCGTCGCGATCCGTCCGCCGAGGGATCGGCTGCGCTCATACAGTACCCAACTCTTCCAGACCTGCCTCGCCGAACCAGTTTTCGCGCGAGGAGCGCCGCTGACGTGGTGTGGTCATGCGCGGCAAGGGGGAGAAACGCGGACTCGACGCCGAAGGTATTGTATGTGGCGACTGTGCGCAGGTCAAGTATTCGTGCGAATCGCACGCCTGGTATTCTGCGCGCCGCCATGCCATTGCGCCGGCGACTGATCCTTCGCGTTCATCCGTGTTCACCTGGAGGCTCCTTCCTCCGAGGTCGGAGGCTTGAGGCCCCCGGCCCACTCTGTTTACGCGATAGATGCCTGTTGGGTCGCATATGGTCCTCATGAACATACCGCAGGCGTACCAGTTCACGCCGAAAGAGGTGTTTAACTCGCCGCTGTGGCGACTGCCTTCTTCCCACGCCAGTAGCGCGCCGTCGCCATCTCACCCACGGCGATGGTCGCCAGCGCAAGTACGATATGGACGATCTGGAGCGCGGTCTGGCTGGGAACCGCCTTCTGCGCCAGACCCAAGATGGCTAGCGCCAGCCCGACACCAAATGTGGCGAGCGTCAGGCCGAGCGATCCGCCCTTCACGGTCGCCTGCGCCAGGCCGAGAAACCAGACCAGCGCGACGATCAGCAGACCTAGCGCCATATGCAGCAGGACCGGCGCGAGCGGATGGTTAATCCAGAGCGCGACGCCGAGTATGAGCTCGACCAGGACGGCGACTCGCAGCGCCGTCGACGAAATGCGTACAACCACGATGATTCCTCCTGAGCGCGACTCCTCGCGCGTATGGTGGGAGCAATACCCCTGAGAAGCATACCTGACGCGAGAAGTCTGTCTCACTCGGTCATCCGCTGGTCCTCTCGCGTTGCTGCGAGGCGAGACGGCGACGTATCATGCGACCATGTGTTCTAGCGCTACAAGAAGGAGAAAAGCATGAGTTCCGCTGCGAATCGTGTCATGCAGGAGCGCTGGCCATGGATCGAGGGGTCACACGCCATGCGCGCGCAGGCAATGGGCCTGCTCGACGACGCCGACCTGGTGTTCAATCCTGGCGGCGCGAATATGACGCTTGGCGCGCTCTGCCGCGAGATGGGCGAGACCGAGCATTCGTACCTTGAGTCGCTTAAGACGCTGAAACAGGATTGGTCGTATCGCAATGAGGAAGCCGGACTGGACGGTAGCGTCGCCCAGCTCAAAGCATGGTATGCGGCGATGGATGAGGAGATGAAATCGGTGGTCAGCGCTTTGAGTGATGAGGATCTGACAAAGGTCGTGGAGCGCGAAGGCACACCGACCTGGCCAGTCGAGACGCAGCTCGAGGTCTATCTTCAGGCGCTGCTGATCTTCTTCGGCAAGCTCACCATCTACCTCAAGGCGCTGAACAAGCCACTGCCCAAAGAGTTCCAGGACTACATCGGCTGAGACAACATGCTCAGGTGGCGGCCTCTGTACGTGTCGGGTTAGGGTGGTGGCGCACAGACGCATAACGGCGAGGCCGGCTGGTAACTTGCCCATAGAAGATACATCGCAGCCATCAGGAGAAGCGCTGCCAGAAGCGCCAGCAGACCGCGTTGGACCGGTGTTAGTCCCATGCAGCCAGTCTAGCATACAGGGTGACCGGCCTGAACGCGCGACAGAGTGGGCGCCTCAGGCGGCGGGCGCTGACGGCGCTGAAGGCGGAGTGACCTCGATCTCGTC
>DATAOM010000541.1:0-4248 GCA_036265775.1 Ktedonobacterales bacterium
TTTGTGTGAGCCTTTACCTTGTCGCCGTGTTTTCAAGAGGGCTGCAACCTTGATGCAGTGCTGTACCTCCGCTACATCAAGATTGCTTGCCCTCGTTTTCAGAGAAAGCGCAGGTGATTGCAGTTTGGCGCGCTATCCTACACGCAGACCTACCTCAAAAGGTGGACTCTCGGCGTCCTTTACAATCCTGTTAGGTGGAGGTATAGTTCACTTATGACTACAGTTCGTGACAACTTTACTGACGCAGCTCGCAAGGCGCTTTCATTGGCCCAAGAAGAGGCGGGTCGATTTAGCTCAAAGAGTATCGGGCCAGAGTATCTCTTAATTGGCCTCCTTCGTGTGGGCGATAGTCGTGCCAGGATGATTCTACAGAATCTCGATATTGAAATCGACCGGATGAGGCGCGCAGTGGAAGCATATATTCGACCTGATGGGCGCGACTCGCAAAGTGAAATCGGTTTGACATTGCAGGCCAGACAGGTCATCGAGTCTGCACAAAGAGAAGCACTTCTCCGCACTCAGGAGCGTACTGACACTGATCACCTTCTCCTTGCGCTCGCACAAGCGCCTGAAAGCTTTGTCACCAGTGTGCTGCAGAACTTTGGCGCAAGGCCGGAGCAGATACGAGCTTTCATGCCCCCTATACCTGACCAGGCCCCCCCCTCCTCGCAAGATTAGAATGCGGTCAAGTGGATTGCGCAGTTCAACCGACTTGAGTGACGGGCAACGGCGACAAGGCGACTCGCTCTTCACCTTGTTGTATGTTGGCGCACTGATATAGATTGGATGGCGCCATTCGCATGGCGCCACGCTGACCACCTTATGCGCCAACTGGTGGGCGCTGGGGATCTCGACGCAACACTTGGAGGCGCTGAAGACGGCCTGAGGAGAAGGACGACATCATCCTTCTCCTGCCTAGCCATTCGGAGAGGAAGAGTCGCATGGCGCTCCCATCATCACGGCCAGGCGCGAGCGCATCAGCGCCGCACCCATACCTGGCCCTCACTGGTTTGCTGCTCTCTCTTATCTTTCCGTTCGGATATATCCTCTTTATCCTCCGCTACGTGGTCGAATCCCATTATGAACTCCAGCCCATTCTCGTTCCTGCGGTCAACTTGCTGCTTAACGGAGTAGCCTCAGTGGCGCTCGTGCTTGGAATTCCAGCGTTCAGCGCCGCCATCGGGTTAGAGCATGTGGCCCTTGGTCAGGTCAAGGACGCTCCTTTGGGGCAAGGCGTCCGGCGAATGGCGAGGGTGAGCCTCGTGCTAGGCTATGCTTCGTTGGTCGCGCTACTTGCTACAATTGGCTTCACGGTTATCTGGCTCAGTACCCATCAGATGCATCTTGTTTGGTAGGTTTGATAGGCTCGTTCGAACAGCTACTCATATGCCTTGAGCGCTGAAAGCGGAACCGATTGTATGCGCCAATGTAGGGCGTATTCAGTTATGCTGGACGGCCGATCGGCGCACTCTACGCCGACCGCCTCATGGAAATGCGTCTCATTCTATCCGTCGCCAAAAAGAACGCTAGCTGCTGCGGCGAGCGCAGGCTGGGAGTAGTCATAGGTCGCTAGATATGAGCCGACTTCTGGCAGCGATTCCGCGTCGTACGGAAGACCAAGCGCGAGGCCAATTACGGAACGCCCGATATGCGCGATACGCCGCATTGCCTCCAATCGCTCCGTGTCACGAAACGCATCGACGCTGGAGAGAAGGATGAACTCCGCTGTCTGCGTCGCCAGGAGCGCGTCAGCGACTGTGTCCGCTGTGAGCGTGAGCGCGCGTACCCGGTTGTGACGGCGACGGACCGCGTCAACGAGCCAGTTAGAACGATAGGGAATGTCTACAGCGGCAGTGATCGCGCGTGGCGGGCAGTCGAGTATCAGCAACTCCTGATCTGCGCGCGGATGTAGCGGCAGGAGACCATCTACGTCCCGTACCACTTTTACAGAGCGCCGATAAGCTCTCACACTCAGCTCACGATGCGCGCGCTGAAGCTCCGCGTCGATGGGGGCTGGTGGTGTATCTGACCACGTGAGGAAGCGCCGCTTCAGTCGCAGGACGCGCTCGGCGGCGAGCCGTACCTGCCCTTCACTCAGCGCGCCAACCGCTACTGCGGCGCGCACAGCCGCGATAGCCGCGCGCTGGCGTTCCAGCGTATGTGAGATCAGCACGAGATCAGCGCCCGCTCTCAGGGTCTGAACCGCGCCCTGTTCCACGCCGACCGTTCCGGCGATGGCGTCCATTTCCAGACAGTCGGACATGATCACGCCCGCAAAACCCAGTCGCTCGCGCAGCAGATCGGTGAGCGCTTCAGGCGCGAGGGTGGCGGGTGTGGTCGTGTCTCCTGTGAGCGCCGGAAACGCCACATGCGCCGACATGACGCATTCAGCTCCCGCCGCGATACCCTGCCGGAACGGCGCCAGCTCGACGGCCTCCAGTCGCTCCGGCGGCGCGGTGACGACCGGCAGCGCTAGATGCGAATCGACGGTGGTATCGCCATGGCCGGGGAAATGCTTGAGCGTGGCGATCACTCCCATGTCCTGTAGTCCGCGCATGGCGGCGACGCCTAGACGCCCGACCACTTCGGGATCAGAGCCAAAGGAGCGCACGCCGATTACCGGATTTTCGGGCGCATTGTTGACATCCATCACCGGCGCGAGGTTCATGTTGACGCCATGCGCGAGCAATTCCTGCGCTGTCGCGCGCGCAACCTCTTCGACAATGCGCTCACTCGCCGCTGCGTCCTCGATTGAGCCAAGCGCCATGGCCCCAGGAAACGGCGTACTGTCGTGGCCCAGCCGCCGCACAAGGCCATTCTCCTGATCGATCATGACAAACAAGGGTGCGGGATGCCCGGCAGCGCGAGCGGTGGACTGCAGCGTATGCGTCAGAGCCGAGGTCTGCGGCTGATCACTGACATTGCGCGAGAAGAGGATGACGCCGCCAACATGTTCGCGCTGAATCAGGTCGAGCAGCTCAGGGGTTGGCGTCTGATCAGGAAAGCCAACGACGAAGAGTTGCCCGATCTGCTCGTCAAGCGTCATCCCGTCTGTCAGGTCGTCCATTGCCTTCGTCCTCTCCACACGATCTGCCACAGAACATTACTACAGAACGCCCTCAGTCTCTTCTGCCGCGACGCCATCGCCCGCCATTGAGCGCGCCCGCGCGGCGAGTGAACGCGCCGCCCACAGCGCAGGCTCCTTGACCAGCGTCACACGCCCAAGCGCGCGCCGGCGTCTGATGCGGGCGACGACCGCCGCGCGGAGATCACGCTCGTGGATGAGCAGACCGCCGCCAAGGATGAGTGGGACCGGGCTAGCTATGTTGAGCGCGTCGATGACGGCAATCACCGTCTGAGCCAGCTCTTCGCATGCCTGGCGACGGATGGCGCGCGCCACCTGATCGCCGCGTCGCGCCAGCGCGAGTACGTCGGGCGCAAGGGAGGCGATCGGAGCTTTCTCCTGCGTCAGGTAGACATGTTCGATCATTTGCCGTGGTGTTGCCAGGTCCCAGCGCTCCAGGACCAGTTGCAGCAGCGCGGTCGAAGGCCCGCGTCCATCGGCCGCGCGCGCCGCCGCCTGGGCCGCGCGCCGTCCAATGTCATACGCGCTGCCCTCATCGCCGAGGAGGTGCCCCCAACCGCCAACCTGGATGATCTGCCCGGACGCATCGCGTCCCAGGGCGATAGATCCCGTTCCGGCGATCAGCGCGACGCCTGGGTTGCTATCCAGCCCGGCCAGCGCAAACTCTGCGTCGTTAGTGATTGCTACCTCACGAGCAACTGAGAGAAGGTGTGGCGCAAGTAGGTTCGCGCCGTCCGCTCCGTGAATGCCGGCGAGACCAAACCATGCGGTATCTACATTGCAGCACGCGTTAGTCGGCAGCGCCTCGGCAATGGCGGCGCGCAGTTGTACGAGCGTCTGCTCGACGCCGATCGCGCGCAGGTTTGAACTGCCTGCGCTTCCACGTCCACGGACGGCGCCATGGCTATCCACCACCACCGCGTGGGTCTTGCTGCCGCCGCCGTCCACGGCGAGAAAGAGTGTCGCCACGCCATCACCGGATGGCTTGCCCTTGGCTGATGCGCTCATGATGGCGTTTTCAGCGCCGCGCGCACGATGCCCTGGCTCACCTGCAACCGCCTGCGCGCCTCATCCGCTGAGATGGAGGCCAGTTGCGCAACGATGGCAGTCTTGATCTCTCCGTGACACGCTTCCAGAAGACGAGTCGCTTCCTCATCGTCAAG
>DATAOM010000542.1:0-25973 GCA_036265775.1 Ktedonobacterales bacterium
CAGATACGTCGGGTAGCCAGGATAGAGCTGGAAGGGAAATCCGGCGTTTGGTTCGCCCGGTGGCGGTGGCAGGCTCATAGGGCGCGCTCCGATCTGGCATGCTCTTGCGGGCGGATTGCGCACAGACAGACGCACGCTTGCCCATTCGAGCGCCAGCATGCCAGAAGAGTCGGACGCTGTCAATCACGCGCTCAGGTGAAGGGCAGCGGATCGGTCACGGGCGCAGGATAGGCAGCGAAGTCCGTGAAGACACCTTCGGTTGTGCTCTCGTTGACGAAAACTCCCATGCGTCCCTGTGCTAGCGCCGGGCTGTCGTCCTGGAATACGCCTACAAACTGGTCGTTCACATAGCACAGATAGCGCGCGCCGCTGGCGATGACCAGCAGCCGGTTCTGCTCGCCGGCTCCTGGATGAATCGCACGGCTGAAGCCGCCTGCGATCTCATTCCAGTTTCGCGTCTCGTCGCCAACGTCGTGGAAGCGCCACAGCCCCCACTCGCCTGATGGCGTCACCAGGAACGCGACGAAATCGGTGTTTCTCTCGCTCGCGCGTAGCAGCAATCCCACGCCATCGTACAGATCGCTCTGCTGTCCGTAGCGCTCCTGCGCCGCCGTCACCTCCACCGCGACATCGCCATAGCTTTCGGGCCCCGGAGCGGCGATGGTCTGTGTAGGGACCACGCCACGCAGATGGTACGCGCCCTCTTGATAGAGCAGGCTCTGATGAAGGTCGTTGTCTTCAGTTACCGGCCAGCGTCCATCATCGTACGCGAGCCTATCCACGAAGACCGGCTGTTGCGCATGGACCTGACCTGGCAGGCTCGCGTAATGCCCCTGCTGATACTGTTGCATGCCCCAGCCAATGCCCTGCGGCGCCCACGGAAGCAGCAGCGCCGCGAGGGCGATCAGACAGCCTGCTCGCGCTGATGCCGCCGAGGCAGGCGCGCCGGATGTGGAGGTGGGAGCCGCCGATGGCTCCGCCACAGTTTGCGGCTCGTGCGGTGACTGTGAGAGGGCGAGATGCGCCGCGAGCTCGGCGCGTTTGCGCTCCGTCGAGACCTTCGCCTCAAGCGCAGTCATGGGATCAGGGTCTTGCGCGCTCTCTGCAGACTCTACATCCCCTGTGATATCGCGCAGCGGCAGTGTCGTACGTGCGACAATCAGTCCGGCTAGTTGTTCATGCGCTCCATACACCTCCGTCGGCTTGACCAGCCACGCCAGCGTCGCCTCGCGTCCCACCAGCGCGAACGCGCTCTCGCGTGCGTACTCTGTTCCCACGTGATGGCGCAGCAGAATGAACGCCCGCGCCTCGTGCCAAGGGATGCTCTTGCGCTTCCTCCGCCCTGGCTCGCGCCATTGGAGCCCCGAGTCGTCCGCCGTGACCGAGAATAGGCGCGTGAGCGCGATCAAACGCCAGATAGCGAGCGCGCTCAAAAGTAGCAGCAACGCCGCCACAGCAAGAACGATGAAACCCGCAACTGTCTGACCCTCATCACCTTGCGCTGTCCCGACGAGTAATCCACCAAGGACTACGGTGAGGAGTCCAAACAGCACCGAGAAGAGAAGCGTGAATAACCATGAGTTGATGCGTAGGCCTCTGGGCCAGCGCAAGGGACCAAGAGAGGAGCCAGGCGTAAACGAAAAGGACATATCTGGTTCAGGTTGCGACTTGGCGAGCGGAGCGCGCGCATCATCGCCGGACACCGCCGCCTGACGCGTTTCTATGGCGCGCCGCATCGCCTCGAATGTCAGTCGCCAGATACTGGGAAAAGCCAAGAATATCAGGAGAGGGAAAAAGAGCGGCGCAGATCTTGCATTCTCCCAGAAGTCACGCCAGTCCTCCGCTTGTCCGGTGCGCCAGGCGACGAGCAACTCCCAACCTCCCCATGCGAGAAGGAGGACGCACATGAGCGTGAGTATGAGCGCAATACTGCGAAAGAAGATGATCGTACGGTGTTCGGTCTTGCGTACATCTTCCTCGCTCAGCGCCAGCGCGCCTGCCGAGGCTTGCCAGTTCTTGGTCATGCCGCCCTATCTCGTCTCTCACGCTCGTCTACGGCGGCCAGCATGACAGATGGGATGAAGGGTGTCAATCAGGTGCGATTAGCCCTGCGCCAGCGCGGAGCGGGCGAACGCGCGCAGACCCTCCAAGTCGTCCAGCGCCAGCCACTGGAAGATCAGCTCGTCTGCGCCCGCCTCGCTGTAGGCCGCGATCTGCCGCTGCGCCTCACCCTCGTCGCGCGGGTCGAAAGAGAGCGGCAGCATGATCGTCCGCCGCACGTCCTCTGGTTTACGTCCCGCTGCCCGCAGCATCTCATCCAGTTGCATCAAGAGCGCGTGGAAGTCCTCCGCTGGCATGAAGAGCGCGTTCCAGATGTCGGCGTAGCGCGCCGCCAGTGGCAGCGTCCGCCGCGCGCCATTTCCGCCGATCAGCAGCCGTGGCCCGTCAGGTCGCTCTGGCCTGGGCAGCAACCTCGCCTCGCGCGTCTGGAAATATTCGCCGTCGAACGTCACTGGCTCATCGTCGCGCAGCAGCCGCGTCACCAGGTCCAGCCCCTCCGCAAAGCGCGCCATACGCGTCGGAATATCGCCAAGGTCGTAGCCGAAGGTGGTATGTTCGCGCTCCTGCCAGCCTGCGCCGAGTCCCAGGATCATGCGCCCGCCACTCAGGTCGTCCAAGGCGGCGGCCTGGCGCGCCAGCATGCGTGGATCACGAAAGGAGAGCGGCGCGACGAGCGAGCCAAAGTGGATACGGCGCGTGTTGGCGGCGAGCCACGTCAGCGAGACGATCAGTTCCAGCGAGTCGAGGGCTGGCCCACGTCCGTTGGTGAAGTGATCCGAACGAAACAGCCCCGCAAAGCCGAGTTCTTCCACCTCGGTCGCCAGCGCGATCCAGCGCCCCCATGTCAGCCCGTTCTGCCCCTCGACCTGTATCGAGATCGCCGTCATATCGCCTCCTGCATTTGAAGATGAGCGCCGAGGGCTTTTTGCCCGCTCAGATGATAGCAGGGGCGCGTCAAAGAGGCAGTTTGGGAATTGACGATGAGGATGTTAGTTGTCCTGCGCGCCGGTGATGCGTCCCATCGCGCGCGAGCTTTCCAGCGCCTCGATCACCCGCATGATGTCCGCCAGCACCTCGTTGAAGAGTGAGGGCAGCCAGGCCTCGGGATGTGGAGTCGCGCCTGTCCCGCCATGGACCGCGCGCTGGCGCGAGCGTAGCAGCGGGAAGTGTCCCTCGCGATAGTCCATCCCTGAACGGAAGCCGCTCATCCCGTCGGGGTCCCACAGCGGCAACTCCACGTGCTGCTGCAGCGCGAGCAGATCTGCCTCCATCGCGCCGTCGCCCAGTGTCAGCGAGATCGTCGGCTGCGTCTCTACGGCGCGGCTGCTATGCTCCGAGGCGCGCAGCTTCAGCGTGCGGCTGATGTTCTGCATGTTCAGCTCGCTCAGCCGCATGTGATCCAGCGGCAGCGAGTAGGTCAGGTCGAGGTCGAGCGGCGGGACGTTCTCGGTGTGCAGGTGTGGGCAATCCTCATCCGGCTCGTGCATGAACTCACAAATGCTCTCCGCGCCATCCACCGAGAGCACCGTATCCAGCGGCCCCCAGCCGAACGAGACCTGGCACGTCGCGCGCTGCTCGGCCTCCTCGCACGGCCCTGGATGCAGCGTACAGCTAAACTCGCGCTCCAGCGTCTGCACGTTCAGCCAGGATTCCGGGTGAACCGAGAGTCCTGTGCTCTCCGCGGCGGCCAGAAACATCTCGGTGACATCTTCAAACGTGACCATGGCGTGTTCCCGCCTCTCTGTGGCCCGCGTGTGATTGGACCATCAGCCCCGACGACGATCTACCGCCAGGCGAGACGCCATCGTGCTGCGCTCGGCGTCCTTCATCATAATACAAACCGACAAACCGCGCACGGCGGCGCCAATTCGCGCCAGCAGGCGCAATTTTCCTGCGCGCCCCGGCGGAAAAGCGCCTATGTGTCGCTAGACATCGCGCGTCGCGATCCACATGTTGTGCTCGCGCGAGAAGGCTTCTTCGGCGCTATCCACGAACTGCGCCCACGTCGCGTCACTAGGGTCCCGCTGGAACGCCCCTTCGAGCTTGTAATAGCTCTCTTCGAGCTTGCGCGCCTCCTCCGCCGTGAGCCGATAGCTCGCGCCCAGGTCCTGGTAGCGCCTGGCCTGGGTCCAGGCGATGCCCCCGCCGATGAGCGCCGTGAGCACCGCTTGCGTGTTCACCGGGACGATTTGCAGCGCCTGGAGCAGCGCCGCAACCACTGCCAGCGCCTCCAGGCCGATGATCACCAGGTGCGCGCGCCGCGAAAGGGTGCGGTTCCGCTTTGCGTTGCGCTCATACCAGGCGCGCTGGTCCGCGATGCGCCCAATTCGGTACGTTTCGCGGCGCGCCTCTGCTGGCTGCATCCGCAGCGCGCGCATCGTCGGTGTGATTTGCTCCTCCTCGGCGAACTGCGCGTCTGGCTGATAGTTTGGTGTGACGGTAAGCGCCTCGCGGAACCGCTGGCGCGCCAGGGCATCCACCGTCGTCTGATCCTTGCCCAGATCGAATGGACGCCCACCGACGGCGTAGCGCCAGGCGACTGACTTTGCGGACTCGGCGATGGCGCGCGCTTCGTACCAGCGATCCTCGGGATGCGCGCCGAAGCGCCACAGGCGCAGGACCAGCGCGATGGCGATGAGTGCGGCGGACGCCAGGTCAGCGTACGGCAGCGCGGGAATCGACACTCCGGCGACCGCGAATGGGGCAGTCGTGCTGGATGGAATGAAGGGCAGGGCGGAGAGCAGGCCGGCTAGCGCCCCCAGCCCCAGCAATGCCAACTCCGCGCTCAGCAGGCCAAAGAACCGCTGTTGCGCGTGCGCCGCGTCGCGGTCGGCGGCGACAAAGAGTGGCGGCAGATTGGACCCCGCCAAAGCGCCGGGGTTGGTGGATTTGGACGTTATCTCTTGGTTCATGCCTACTTCCCGTCACTGCCCGTAGGCGCGCCACAGCTCGTTTGCGTCAGATGTATGCGAGAACGAGTGTTCCCAGAGCCGCTATGCGTCTTCACAGCAAGAGGGTATGGCGGCCAGGCGAGTATAACATGGGGGTGCAACGGGCGGGCAGTGGTTCGGATCGCACGCCTCTTTATGGGCGCTGGGCGGAATGCGCGTACAGATCAGCCCAGATGGCCGTCTCGCGATACTGGTTCGCCCTGCGCCCCTTCGGTAAGAGATCAACGCTTCTCTCAGCCAGCAGCTTGCGCCGCTCCTCCAGCGAGAGGAGCGGATTATCCACCACCGGGTCCTCCATCACCCACGGCGCGACGGCCAGGAACTCGCCGAGCAAGGCTTCACCCGTGTCGGGATGCGCATGCTCGTCTACCCCGACGAACGTGCGATTGGGCGCGGGCTTCGGCAGCGGCTCGTCGCGCTGCGCCGTGATGCTGGACTGCCCGTCGAAGGGAATCTCGTACAGGTTGCCGGTCTGCATCGCGCAGACGTTGTAGCGCAGGTTGCGGTACTTCGGCTGGATCGAGCCTAACACCGAGACCAGCCAGTCCTCCGGCTGCCAGCGCCGCGTCTCGCGCGTCAGTCCCGCCCAGCGCGTGTCGTTCGCGTCCGGCTGGATGACGATCTCCGCGCCCAGCGCGTCCAGATGGCGCACATACTGCGGCGTGAAGGCGTCCAGACTGATGGCGACGCCGAGCCGTCCCGCCGGTGTCGGAATCACCTGTACGTCCTCCAGGTTCCCCGGCGCCAGGTCTAGCTGCTCGCGGTCACTCGCCGTCAGAAAGACCTTGTTCACCCGCCCCAGCAGCGCGCCATCAGGACCAAAGACCAGCGCCGTGTTATAGACCTCCGGCCCGGTGGGGATATACACGCAGTCCGCGCCAGCGCGCCCCCAGCGGCGGATCTCGCGCGCATCCGTCGAGCGGCGTACTTCAGGCGCCAGCGTCCCGGCGACGATGGTAGCTGAATACTTCACCGCCAGCCGCGAGAGCGTCTCGACGAGCGGGCGATAGAGCGCATCGCAGGAGGCCAGCAGCAGCGCGCGCGTCGGCGAGATTCCGCGCCACATGCGCAGGCAGCGCGCCACGCGATCTCCCTGCCCGACGGCCAGCAGTCCCAGCGCCAGTTGCGACTTCCGCAGGTACGCCGTCAGCGCGGCGTTGGCCAGCCCCGCCACGGCGAGCCCCGCTCCGACCCAGCGTAGGTCGATACTCCTGAAGCGCGGCGTCAGAGACGCAAGGCCCAGCAGGGCCAGCGCGCTCATCATCCCTGGCGGGCGTCTGGCCAGCGCGCCCCGGTTGCCTATAAGTGCGGCGGGTAGGCCGAGAACCTCGGTGAGGACGACGAGATTCGGGCGGTCGAGCATGAGGTGCGGCTCGGCCAGTTTGAGGATGCGTTCCAGTTCGGCGACGTAGCTCGCCTCAGAGGCTGCCGCCGTGACGTTGAGCTTATTGCCCACCGCCACTGCGCGCACCACCGCGCCCTGGTCCCTGCCCTGATCCATTTGCGTCTGGTCGCTCATCGCCCCACTCCCTGCTTCTCAAACATACAGCACAGAAGTGGAGACGGACGCACACCCGATAAGGCTGCAAAACTAGGCTCTGATCAACCCCTGGTTATGTGGTAAATAGCAGAATAGTCTGGTCAATCACTTCCTGCGTTTTGGCGCCGTTGAGCCGTCCCACGCGGCGTGTGAGGCCGCTTGCTGCGGTAAATAACCGATCTGGCCGAACAAAACTGTCGCGCAAGAGGCTTCCCAGAACAAAATCCGCCGACGTTATCGCTACAGTTGGTCGGGTAGCTTGTGGCTGGCTGGTGATTTGACAGAGGATAATGTCAGAGCTTCCTGGCAGAGCAGCGACGACAAGCGCAGGTCGGAGTTTGGACCCGCTGAGATCTGAGAATGGAAAGGGTACAGTGACGACATCACCTCTCAGCAGGTAGGAAGCTCCGCCAGGTGCGCCCATGCCGCGTCCTCCTCTGGGGTGTTCCATTCTGCGCTCAAGTTCTGTTCAGCGAGGAGAAGCAAGTCCTGAAAGCGCTCATCGTCGTCTATCCCGTCCTCGCTGGCGGCCTCACGGCGTGTGATCGCGTCGAGAAAGGCCGAGACGAGGTTAAGTCGCTCATCTGGGACACGGCGCAATTGCTCTTCTACATGCTCGCGGGTAGTGGAACTCATGGCAAACTCCATCATAAAGTGGCCTTGAGTCAACGATACCACATCCTACAGGAGCCAGCGATCAGACCGCAAGCGCGACCAGATCTGGCATCGTGAGCGCGAGCCAGAACGCGAACGGCTCGACGCCCGCGTGACGCTCGGCGTAGAGCGTCATCACCGTCCCATGCGTCACCAGCGCCACATCCCCGTCTGGATGCGCCACCAGTGCGCGCTCTACCGCCGCGGCGAAGCGCGTATACGCCTGCGTCGCCGTTTCCTGCCCAAAGACCAGCGTGTCCGGCTCCACGAAGAGCTGCCGGATCGCCGCCTCAAAGACCGACCTGCCCAGGTAGGGAACGTTCTCGCGCCGGTGCTCGTTCAGGCCCGCGTCTACGCCCGGCGCCAATCCCAGCCGCGCCGCAAGAATCGCCGCCGTCTCGCGCGCCTTCATCTCCGCGCTGGAGAGAACCGCCGTCATCCGATATTTCACCAGCCGCTCGGCGAACTCCTCACACGCCAGCCGCCCCTCGTCTGAGAGCGGCCACTCGCGCGCTGGCGCATCCTGCAGAACCAGCGGCGCCGCGTGACGGATCAGCAGCAACCTGCGCTCAGGCGCGATCGCTGGATCAGAATGCGTCATAACCACTTCTATCATATTGAGCGATAAATCGCTCTGACTTAGGCGGGATAGAGGTCTCAGGGCGTGCGCGCAGGTTTCGTGGCCGCAGGCGTAATTTCAATCGCCAGTCCACCATACGCGCCCACTAGCATAGCGAAGCCGGACCCCCTCGACAAGGGATCCGGCCCGATACAACGCCCTACGTCTATGCGCGGCGTCATGCGGTAGGGTTGTCGCCACCGCCGAAGAACCCCTTGATGGTGTCCATGACCCCACCACCCTGCGAGACTCCCAGCAGCCCGCCGACCATTTCGTTGGCGGGTGGCGGCAGCTTGTCCTTCAGGAAACTGCCTGCGGTCGTGACGATCGTCGCCGCGACCTCTTTGGGAATGCCGAGCTTCTCGCTCATGAAGGTTGCGAGTCCGCCCGCATCCTGCACCGACGAGATGCCCTCAACTGGCGGCTGGCTCCCAAAGTACTGGTCAATTGCGCCGCTCGCCTGCGGGGGCGCCTTGTCCTTGAGAAAGCCCGATAGCATCGGCATCGCCCGCCTGACGGTGTCTTCTGGCAGCCCCGTCTTCTGCACCAGCGTCTGCAACAGTTCGTCCACAGCCATTATCCTTTCCGCTCGCGCGCCCAACCACGACCCAAAAGGACCCACAAGGCGCGCACAGGCATCCATGCGCAGGCATCCGGAAAGAGCGGTCGCAGCGCTCCGCCAGCCACTATACCCCGTAGCGCCGCGCTCTCGCCAGGGCGCATTCACCTGAAGCATGGGCATGAAAAGGCGAGAAGCGGCCATCTGACCACTTCCCGCCTATGGGTGAGGCGTAATGGCAATATGCCATCACGCGAGAACGTCATTTAGAGCCGCACACGTCCGATCCACGTGCCCCAGTTGCGCGAGAAGGTCGGCGCATTGGCATACTGGCCCGCGAAATAGACATTGTTCGTGCTGAAGCCATCGTACGAGGTCGCCGAGTAGTCGCCCCAGCGGCAGACGGGAATGTCAACACCACAGCGTGTCGCGCGATAGGGCGCCTCGCCCGCCTTGATGAGCAGCCCCGGCGAGAGGAAGTTGCTCCCCAGCCGCAGCGTCAGGCGCACCTCCGGGTTCACTGCGCTGCTCGTGCGGTCAAAGACCATGAAGAGATGGCCGGCGGCGTCGGGCATCAGCGCGGGATAGATCACGGCGTTGTCACCGCTGAAGTTGTAGTAGCCGCCGCGCGTCTGCGACGCGAAGACACTGTGATCGTGCGTGCCCACGGCGAGCTGGCTCCAGACGATGCCTGGCACAACCTGCGTGCCATTGTTCACGCCCGTCTCCCAGGCGGCGTAGAGATTGCCGTCCTTCTCGACCGGCGTCGCGCTGATGCGCAGGTCGCTGGAGTCAATGCACTCCGTGCAAGTCGTCTGGTCCGCCGGTGGCGCGAACGAATACGCCTTCGTGTTGCCCACGTAGGCGAAGGTCAGCGACGGATTGTTCGAGGTCACGTTGCGGAACGCCCAGACCGCCAGGCCACGGCACGAGTCGGCGTCGGATGTGCAGGTATGCCCAGAGACCGGATCGATCGGTCCGTTGAACGTATCCACGAAGAACTCGGCGCCAGGCCCGTGTCCCCTGCGATCCTCAGTCAGCGCTGGCTGGACGGTATCCACCTGAAGCGAGCCGCCAGGGCCGCTGACGGTCAAGTTGAAGAAGCCGTGCGCCACCACTGGCTGCCCAGCCTCCATCTTCGCCTTGCTCGCGCCGAAGATCTCCGCGTACTCGTACGCGGTGCCTTCCTGGTTGAACATGTTGGCGGAGAAGTAGACGCCCTTGTCATCGAGGCCGATCATCGTGAAGTCGGCGCCGTTGGTTGTACCCAGCGACATATCGAAGGCGTAGACGTTCCAGGCGCCACGTGGATCGCTCGTCCGGCTGACCGCGATCCAGTAGAGCGTCTTGAACGGGCAGTCGTTCACGCCAAACGCGCCCTCGACCTCCAGCGCGGCGGCGATGAAGCGGTTGTCGTTGGGGTCATAGATCGCGCGTGGGTCGCTCATGAACGGTATGTCGCCCGCACAGGCCCCAGGATCGGGAACGCCAAAGAAATCGCCGAAGAACACTGGGTAGCCTGGCTGCATATTCCCATGCGTGTCAAAGACGGCGAAGGCGGTGTTGACCCCCTGGAAGACCCAGTTGGGCGAGGCGGCCACCGCCATGTCCGGTGGATTGCAGCCGACCGGTGGGCAAACCGCCGCCGAGCTTTGTATACCGGCGAAGCTGTTGAATGCGGCGCCCCGGTTCGGATCGACCGTCGCGTCGCTGCGTGGCGCGCTGTTCTTCGCTTTCGCCTTTACCTGCGCATATGTCCTCGCGTTCAGCCGGCTATGGAATGGAACGTCACGCGCCGCGGCCTGCTGGATATGCGCAGCAGATGACGGCCTGAGCGCGCCGGAGCGCACTTGCGGGCTGGCTGCGATGCTCGCCGCCTGCGCGGTCCCCGTGACGCGCGCCGTCGAAGGCTGCGCCCCTGCGTTCTGTGTGATGAAGAAGGTGGCGGAGACGACACTGGCCAGCAGGGCCACGAACGTCACCACATACACTACGAGCTTCCTGGTTGATCGCTGTCGCATCGGTGTTATGCCTCCCGCGCGACGTCAATAGCGCCGCGCCGACAGTGCGCGAAGGCGCGCCACACTGCGCTCGACCTTCGCAGCTCCCCTCATCCTTGTCCGTCTGCGTGTACTCAATGCGATACAACACAAGCCTGCGGTCCCGCTCAGCTATGGTATCTCCGCGCCTGTCGATGCGCCTCCTTCCTTGGGTGGGCGCGCTGAGCGTCATCTGCCATCAGCCATTCCTAAGTCTGGTGGCAGCGCCCAGCATACCATAGGTTCGCTGAATCGCCTACCCCCATATTCGCCGCCAGGATACACAACGAGCCAGTACTGCGAGGAGACACTACTGCGCTGCTGCTGGCACGCTGATATACTGCTCCGCCCACAGCGGTATGAAGCAACAGGGTAGTACACAGATCCTCAGCGGCGCAAAAGCCCCCAGGAGCTACAAGGACTCCTGGGGGCTTGCCACAGAACCAATTGCTGCTCTCTACGCTGGATGACGATTACTGCAGGATAGTGTCGCAGTACGTCGAGTTTGGTCCGAAGGGGCCGGAGCAGTCCGTCGTCTGGGCGAACTGCAGGACCCCGTTGAAATCCTTCGTGGTCCCGGGATAATCCCCACCATACGTGTACGCCTTCGTCTTCGCCTGATACGCAAAGAACGGATACGTGCAGAATGGCTGCCCATAGTTCGCCGCGCCGCAATACTGATCCACTTCGGCCTTGCCGCCGTAATCGCTAACAGCGGCCCAGTTCTGCGGAGCGCTGCCGTCACCGAATGTGACCCCCTTGATCTGCAGGGGCTGGAACTGCAACCAGGTGGGCACATCATAGGAGTAGCATGGCGGATTCGTGGCGCTGCCTGGCAAACAGAACTGCGAGGCTTTCGTGGCGTATGGGCTGGTGTGCCCGATCTCCCACACAAGGGAGTTCGGCGTGTCATTCACCAAGCCCCAGCCGAGCGAGTTCCCGATCTGCTGCTTGTCGAAGGCGGGCATGAGCGGGCCATCCGAACTGTTGAGGATGATCGTCCCACTATGCCCAGTGGTAAGGTCCGTGATGGTGATATGCATGCCATCAGCGGCAGGGGTGACGTACTGGTGATCCGTCACCGTGTCGCCAGCGTGCATGACCAGCGGCTTATTGGATGCGCCATCCATCAACATCGCGTTGAAGGCGCTGGTCTCTTTGTTGCTCGTCGGCTCGACCTTCCATACAGGTGAGCAGACGGTATACGCGCCGGGAGTGTTGGTGACGTTGAAGCCACCACTCAACGAGCAGCTCTTGATCGTGCTATTCGGATAGAACTGCACCTCGAGGAACGCCTGGCCAAGCAGGCTCTTCGGGTCGGTGACCGTGCCACCGATCCAGAAGGTGGGTCCAACCTGATCGACTTGTGCGGCGCCGTTTGAGGGCAACACGATGGTCCAGGTGATGTCCTGCGCGGAGCCGGGGTGATTCGAGACCGGGTCAATCTCTGGCTCGTCATGCCCCGAGCAATTGGCCGCATAATAGATCTCGCTTTGGGGATGGCGACCAATGCAGTCGTTTTGCCCCAGCGGGTTGGCGTCAGCATGCGCGCTCGGGCTCCGGGCATAGAACCCAGCCGCGGCAGCCAGCGCGACGACGAGCGCTGCGGCGCTGACAGCGCCAACAATCCAAGGTTTTCTCGAGACAGGCATCGTGGCTCCTCTGTCTAGGGAGGTGGGAGAAAGCCCTCCCTACGTCCCCATGTTGATGGACACTTCACCACACACGACCGCTCAACCCTGCGGCTCTGTTCCCGCATTCATGCGCGCTCCAAAGCACAGGTAATGCGCATGAGTTCGCGGCGACGCGCAGCACGGCAGGTTGAGGCGATGCTACTCCGCTACCAGGGTGTTGTCAATCGCTTTTCGCGAAGCCTTAACGCCCATGAATTCGCTTGCCTCTATATCTGACAAGGATACACTGCTGCGCTCGTGAAGCGACTCTGGTACAATGCCTGCGCCGAAATAGGCTGAACGGTTGGCGAGGAGCAGAGGATCGACATGATTGACGAGCAGCCCGGCCCGCAACAGCCAGGTATAGGTGATCGCGCCGCCTGGCGCGCCTGGTGGTCCGAACGTGGCCAGTCCTGGCGGCAGGAGCCGGAGGTCGCCGCCGAGCGCGCGCAGATCCTCGCCCAGCGCCGCACAGTCGCGCCCAACGTCGGGCAGGGAATCTATCCCTTCGCCGGGCAAACGCTTTCGCGCGCGGACGTGGAATGGCTCCTCGCCACGCACGACGACACTCGCGGCCCAGTGGACTGGAGCAACGAGGCGCAGCGCTCGCGCGAGGGACTCGACCTACGCGGAGCCGACCTGCGGCGCGTTGACCTGCGTGGCCTGCCACTGGCGCGGCTGCGCGGCGGAGCGGCGGGCGGCACGGACGAGCAGCAGGAGCAGGCCGCCATCCACCTGGAGGGCGCGAACCTCGCGGGCGCGCAGTTGCAGGGCGCCGAATTGCGTCAGGGCCGCCTGGAGAACGCTGACCTGCGCAAGACTCTGCTGGAAAGCGCCAATCTCACCGGTGCGAATTTGACGGGAGCTGATCTGCGCGAGGCGCAGGGGCCTACCGCCGATCTGCGCAAGGCGCGGCTGCAAGACGCCGATCTGCGTGGAACGTCATTGGTTGGCGCGCGCATGCAGGGTGCGCAGTGCGGACGGGCGCGCTTTGGCTCCGCGCGGCTAGATGGCGCGAACCTCGATAAAGCCCATTTCGAGGGCGCGCTGATGCGGGAGGCCTCGCTTGCGGGGGCAAGCTGCCGTGGAACCTACTTCACCAAGACCTTCCTGCGCAAGGTCCATCTGGAGGCGGCGTACCTCCTGCGCGCCCACCTCGAAGACTCCGAACTCGAGAGCGCCTCCCTGCAAGGAGCCGAGATGCGCGGCGCCTATCTGCAGGGCGCGAACCTCTATGGCGCCTCGCTGGAGGGCAAGCGCCTGACCTCAGAAGAGGCGGAGCGGCTGCGCGCGGCGCGCCAATGGCGACCCATCTCCGGGACGTTGCCTCCCGCCGACCTGCGCGGCGCCTTTCTGGATCATGGAACGAATCTGCGCCATGCGCGATTGGGCACGGCGGACCTCGGCTATGTCTCGGTGGCGGACGTCAGTTGGGGCGGCGCGAATCTGGCCGTCGTGGACTGGACCGGCGCACAGGCAGTCATGCTCGGCGACGAGCGCGAGGCCCGGCGGCGCGTTGATCGCGATGGTTCGCGCAAAGATCGCGCGACGCGCCTCAAGGACTACGCAGCCGCCGTGCGCGCCAATCGCCAGCTCGCAGTCGCCCTGCGCGCCCAAGGGCTTGATGAAGAGGCGGCGCGCTTCGCCTACCGCGCACAGGTGCTCCAGCGTCGCGTCGCGCTACGGCGGCTGCGGCTGGGCTCGTATTCCTTCTCGCTCTTCCTGGATGGCCTGGCTGGCTACGGTTACAAGCCGGGGCGCAGCGTCGTCGTCTATCTCGCGGTCATCTTCGGCTGGGCCGCCGCCTTTTTCTTCCTCGGCCAGAGCGATAGTGTCACGTTCTCGCCGCTGGGCGCGCTCGTCTTCAGCGTCACCTCATTCCATGGGCGCGGCTTCTTCCCTGGCGGCCTCAAGCTCGACGACCCGCTGACCGTGCTTGCCGCCGCCGAAGCGATCCTCGGCCTGCTGATCGAACTGAGCTTCATCGCCACCTTCACCCAGCGCTTCTTCGGCAAGTAACCGAGAACGAGTGAGAACGAGCGCGCCGCTAGGACGGCCGCCAGGATTACGCATCCCCCTGACGCCTAGCCTGACCCTCCTGCTGCGCCCTTGATCTTGACTTCTCCTGCTAGCGCGCCCCGCCAGCAGCTGCCTTGTGAAACGCTCTACTCCGCGTGCAGGTAGCTGTGATACACTCTGCGCAGGGGTTGACAGAGCGCATGCTCGCGATCCGGCGCCACAGACACATTTGAGCAGCGGCGCATAGTCACAATGGCCAGGGAGGCAAGGTGTATGACATCGCTTGAGCGGCGTTTGCTCGCCGCCTCCCTCCTACTTGGTGTCCTCACTCTCTCGGTCATCACCGGACGCACCCTGTTCGCTGCCCCGCATGTCGCTGCGGTGAGCGGCAATTTCTATGGCGCCAACGAGGCGTATATGGCGGCGGGCGCTGTGGATTGGCCGCAGAAGGACAGTAACTGGTGCGCCGTCGCCTCCATCGAGCTTGTCGCCAACTATACCTATCAGATGCAGAGCGGGCAATCCTACTTCCCTTTCCATGCGGGTGGGCAGCAGCAGATCGTCGCCGATTTGAACAGCGCGGCCTCGGTCAGCCAGTGGGGAACTCCTAGTTACAATGGCGTTGGCCCCGGATTCGCCGCGGATATCGCGCGTGATTTTGGCACCGATCCACGCTCGATCGCCTGGGGCATCTGGTACGAGTCCCTCGCCGGCAAATTAGCGCGCCTGTATCAGCCAGGCCAGCGATCCCCGCGGATCGCGCAACTCGGCTATACCTATCACAACGTGATCTATCATCAACCGGCGAACCTGGCAGTCGCGGGCCTGGCGCGGGCGCTCACCCGCTTCGGGCAGCCGGTCATCGTGACTACGGCCCATGGCCTGCACACCGTCGTGGTCTCCGGTGTGTGGGCGACGAGCAATCCTGTAAGCGGATACCCTGCGGATGTCAACGCCGTCAACGTCTGGGACCCCGGCGTGGGCGCGCCAGGTGGTGGTTATCAGTCGGCGCGCCGCGTGACCTGGGCCAGCTATACGTTCAACACTAACACCAACGCCTGGGGTAGTGTGTACAGCCCTAACTACTTCGACCAAAGCAAACCCCCTCTTGATCCTGATCCAGCGGTCGGCGTCTACGTCCCTAATAGCACGTATCCCAACCACTGGATCGGCTTCCGGGTGGACATCGAGCCTGACACGCTGGTCAACATCTCGGTGGATTATGCCCTTGATGAAAACGGCAATGTGATGACACATCCATGAGGAGTAGAGGAGACAGCGGGGTGGTAGCGCCCGCGCTCTCTCGCAGGGACGCCCGCGCGTCATGAGGGAAATGGTGAGGCCCATGCGTCGCTCAGGGAGATGGCGAAGGCGCATTGCTGGCTCAATGCGCAATGTGCGTTTGGCCGCGCTGTTGTCGCTGCTTGCGGTGATGATCCTGGCGTTTGCCATTGCCTTGGCCACGCAGACAAGCGCCGTCACGCCGCCTGAGGCGAAAGGCCCGGACGGGTGGATTTCGCTGCCATCGCCATCCTCTGCGGATGTGCTGACGGCGGCGCGCGCCACAACCCTCTATCAAGAGGCGGCCGCTCATCCAGAGACGCTGCTCGGCCAGGCGATACGCGCTGGCGCGTTGGGGACCCCGCAACTTGTCCATGTGTTTCATCCGCTCCCGGGCATGTACGATGTCTGGGTGGTTTCGCTCATGCAGTCGAACGTTCCGGGTCTGAGCGCGGCTGGGCCACACGTGGTTGGCATGCTCGACCTCGACTATGACGCCGCGCATCATCGTGTCCGCGCGGCCTCGTTCGCGGGACCCTTCCGGGTGGGCGAGCCTGCGTATGGGCAACCCTTCCCCCAGCAAACACAGCAGACGGCGGCGGCGGACTTCACAAAGATCACCCATGGCCAGATGGCGGTCAACGTGCAACCCGATCTGGTCTACTTTCCCGCCGACCTCGACGCTATCGCCGGCGTTCACGCCACGTTCCACTGGACCGCTGGCGGCCAGTTTCCCGACCTGGCGGTGTGGCATGTGCGCTCGACGGATAACCATGACTTCATCGTTGGGCTTGACGGCTTTGTCTATCCCGCCGAGAAGTTGCCGTATGCCAAAGGCGCCTCTGTACGCTCGAAGTGAGTGATTCCACCGCTTTGGCGCCGTCCCCAAAGAACGGGGATGGCGTGATCATGGCGCACGGCGTGCCTAAACAGCTTCAGCAACAGCTTCAGCGCTCTTCCACCATACTCTGCAACAAGCCAGTCGGAGTTCGTGTGATACGCTGACGGACTCAGCGCCCGATCATGCGAAACGAGCGAGAGCGGCCCGTAAGGTAGCCTGGCTCTCGCGTAAACGAAGAGGAGTAGAGCATGCGCAAGATCGTAGTCTCCGAGTTTATGTCATTGGACGGGGTCATGCAGGCGCCCGGCGGCAAGGATGAAGACACCGACGGCGGCTTCACTCAGGGTGGGTGGACATGGCCCTACTGGCACGACGACATCGGCGCCGAGTTCTTCCGGGCGATGAGCGAGAGCGACGCGCTCCTGCTGGGGCGCAAGACTTGGCAGATCCACGGCGGCGCCTTCGAGCCGATGGTGAACGACCCGTTTGGCGACGTGATGAACGCGGTACAGAAGTACGTGGTCTCCACTACTCTGCCCGACGCCTCGGCGTGGCGCAACTCGACCCTCATCAAAGACAATGTCGTCGAGCAGGTGCGCGCCCTCAAAGAGCAGCCCGGCAAGAACATCCTCATGGACGGCAGCAGCGTGCTCATCCACACCCTGGCGCAGAACGACCTGATCGACGAGTACAGCCTGCTGGTCTATCCCGTTGTGCTTGGCGGCGGCAAGACGATCTTCCCCGATGGGTCGCGGACAAACCTGCGCCTGCTGGAGAGCAAATCCTTCCCCACCGGGGTCACACTCATGCGCTACGCCGTCGAGCGCGCCGACGCTAGCGAATAAGCGCAACAGGCGTCATAGTTGTGCTCTCATCGCGGGAGGAGGACACCATGACCATGACGATCATGGAGTGGCTGCTGGATTCAGATCCTGCCATTCGCTGGCAAGTCCTGCGCGACCTCACCGATGTGTCTGGCGACGAGGTCACGGCTGAGCGCGCACGGGTCGCGCACGAGGGCTGGGGAGCGCAACTTCTCGCCGCCCAGGGCGACGATGGATACTGGGGCGCCGACAACTCCAACCCTGAATGGGTCACCCTGCGGGCGCTGCTGTTGCTGCGTGACATGGGGCTGGACCCGACAAGCGAGGCGGCTCGGCGCGCGGTTGCCCGCGTCCACGACAATGTGACGTGGCAGGGCGTGCTGCCGCAGGATGTCGCCTGGCACGGCAAGCCCCTCTTTGCCGGCGAGGTCGAGCCGTGCGTCAACGGACGGGTCGTAACGGTCGGAGCCTACTTCGGCGAGGATGTACAGGGCATCGTTGACCGGCTCCTGGGCGAGCAGATGGCCGACGGTGGATGGAACTGCGAACAGGAAAGCGGATCGACCCGCGGCTCCTTCCACACCACAATCTGCGTCCTCGAGGGGCTCCTGGAGCACGAGCGAGCTACAGGCGACTCGTCGGCCGTGATGGCGGCCCGCGAGCGGGGACAAAACTACCTTCTCGAGCGCCGCATGTTGCGCCGCCTCTCTGACGGCGAAGTAATCGACCCGGCCTGGACTGAGTTCTCGTTTCCCACCGGCTATCACTACGACGCGCTGCGGGGGCTCGACTACCTGCGCAGCGCGGGAGTGAAACCAGACGCGCGCCTGGCCGAGGCGATAGACCTCGTCGCATCCAAGCGCGACGCGGATGGCCGGTGGCCGCTGGAGAACGTACATCCCGACGAGTTGGACGCCGAGCCGGGTGTGGCAGAGGGCGAGCCGAGCCGTTGGATCACGCTGCGCGCCCTCCGCGTCCTCCATTGGGCCGGGAAGGGTGAACTCGTGCTCTGAGCGCGCCATGAACATGACGCGCAGCGCTGGCATCGCCGGGTGCTTTCTGGTGGCCCACGAGACTACACCGAGGCGCGCCAGCCCTGGCAGTTATGCGACAGAAAGGAGTCGTAGCCGCCTGGCGCCAGGCGCTCATGTGCATTCCGCCTTCTGATGTTGCGCGCTTATCGCGCTGTTCCTGCCTCAATTCCCCTTGCGGCGCTACTCAGATGTAGCGCTGTGAGCGTCCATACAGAGCGCCGCACGCTGTGTGGGCGACAATGGGAAAGAGGGTGGAATCATGTCATGGCTTCGCGGCGCGCTTCTGACGCTGATTGGGCTGAACATTGCGCTGATGGCGCTGAACATCACGCTCTATCCAGCGTTTTTTGCCCAGCCAGGCGCGCTTTTCTATCTGCTTGAGCCACTCGCGTCGCTCATCGTGTATGCGGTAATCGCATTTCTCACGACTCGGCGAATCAGCCCGCAGGTGGATGTGGCGTCGCGTGTCGGCCTCCTCTTTGGTCTCCTGACCGGGTGCCTCTGGCTTGTCAATCTCACACTTGAGACCTTTACGAACATCGGTGGAGGGGCTGGCATCCTCGCGACGGCTCCATTCCTGTTGGGTGGATTTCTGCTTTGGGGAGTTGCGGGCGTAGTGGCCGCCTGGCGCACGGGTTCCATCGGTTCTGGTCTGCTCGCCGCCATATGGAGCGCCATGATCTTCGCGCTGCTCACTATTGCGTATGGCTGGACGCTGCCCCTCGTCGCGCAAGCGCGTCTGCGACAGCAACTGGTCAACGATCCAGACTTTCTGCGCAGCCGTTGGACGGATCTGCAGGCCTTCGTCCTGGCCAACAGTTTCGACTCTGGCTTCTCGCATCTGCTGGGCGCGCTCGTCATTGGCCTAACGCTCGGCGCAATCGGAGCCGTCGCCGCGGTCTGGCTCAAAGGCTCCCGCCAGCCGCGATCTCTCGCCGCATGACGCCGCGATTGAACCTGAGGGCCTGGCGCTATACAATGGGCTAACCTATCGCTGCAAGAGGGAAAGGCCCAAGGATGACAACGCTGCTGATCCAGCACGCGCGGCTGCTCGTCACGATGGACGACGCCGACACGCGCCTCGAAGATGGCGCCCTCTACGTCGAGGACAACGTCATTCGTCAGATCGGACGGAGCGACCAGCTACCCCAGCAGGCCGACACCATCATCAACGCGCGCGAGATGGTCATCCTGCCGGGGCTGGTCAACACCCATCACCACTTCTACCAGACCCTCACGCGCAACCTTCCCGCCGCGCAGGACGCCGACCTCTTCACCTGGCTGCGCGTCCACTATCCCATCTGGGCCGACATGACCCCCGAAGCCATCGCCGTCAGTTCTCGCGTCGCCATCGCCGAGTTGATGCTCTCCGGCTGCACGACCTCCAGCGACCACACCTACCTCTGGCCTAACGGCGCCCGGCTCGATGACCAGATCGAGGCAGCGCGCGAGCTCGGCTTCCGCTTCCACGCCGCGCGCGGCTCGATGTCCGTCGGTGAGTCCAAAGGCGGCCTTCCACCCGATAGCGTCGTCGAGGATGAGGAGGCGATCCTGCGCGACTCGCGCCGCCTGATCGAGGCGTACCACGACGCCACCCGCTACAGCATGCTGCGCATCGTCCTGGCCCCCTGCTCGCCCTTCTCCGTCTCGCCCAACCTCATGCGCGAGAGCCTCGCTCTTGCCCGCAGCATGCATGTCCATTCGCATACTCACCTCGCCGAGACGCGCGACGAAGAAGCCTATTGCCAGGAGGCCTTTGGCCGCACGCCGGTCGAGCTGGCCGAAGACCTTGGCTGGGTCGGCGATGACGTCTGGCACGCGCACATGGTTCATCCGTCCGAAGACGAGGTCAGCCGCCTGGGCGAGACCCGCACCGGCGTCGCGCATTGTCCCACCTCAAACATGCGCCTGGCGTCGGGCATCGCGCCATTGCGGGCATTATGGAACGCGGGCGCGCGCGTGGGCCTCGGCGTAGATGGCTCAGCCTCCAACGACGGCTCGCACCTGCTGGCGGAGGCGCGGATCGCGCTGCTGTTGCATCGCGTCGCAGATGGCCCATCCGCCCTCTCCGCGCATGAGGCGCTGTGGCTGGCGACCCGTGGCGGCGCGGCGACGCTCGGACGCGACGACATTGGCATGCTCGCGCCCGGCATGGCGGCGGATGTGATTGGCTACCAGCTCGATACGCTTGGCTTCGCCGGCGGCGCCGTCCACGACCCGCTCGCCGCACTCGTCTTCTGCCAGCCGCCCAACGTGGACCTCAGCGTCATCAACGGCCGCGTGCAGATTCAGGATGGCCACCTGCTTGATGTGGACCTACCTATGCTGATCGAGCGCCACAACGCCATCGCCCACGCGCTCGCCTGGGGAGAGCTGCGATGACATCTCCATCACTCACCCTCGCGCAGGTCAACGCGCTCGACCGTCCCGGCTTCGTCGCCGCGCTGGGTCATCTCTTCGAGGGGCCGCCGTGGATCGTCGAGGCAGCGTGGGACGCGCGTCCATTCGCCACACTCGATGACCTGCAGGGCAAACTCGTCGCCGTCATGTACGCCGCGCCGGTCGAGCGGCAGGTCGCGCTGATTCAAGCGCACCCCGATCTGGTCGGACGCGCCGCGCTCGCCGGAACCCTCACCCCAGCCTCCACCGGTGAGCAGGCCGCCGCTGGCCTCGACCAGCTTTCGCCTGACGAGATCGCGACCTTCACGCGGTTCAACGCCGAGTACCACGAGCGTTTCGGCTTCCCCTTCGTCATCTGCGCGCGCGAGAACAAGAAGGAGAGCCTCCTCGTCGGCTTCGCCAGCCGCATGAGCCACACCCGCGACGAGGAGATCGCCACCGCGCTTGGCGAGATCGCCAAAATCTGCCGCCTCCGCCTCCTTGACACTGTTCAGCCTGACAACTGAAGTCGTTCATGCAGAGGGACAGCTCGTAGTCGAAAGGAACGTATCGCCCGTATGGAGGATTGGAAGCAAGATCGTATTGGCGCGGCGGAACGCGGCGAAAATCCGATGACGCTGACTCGTATGCGCAGTGGTTTCGCGGTCATCGGCGACGATCAATTTCTCCCGGGATACTGCTTACTCCTGGCCTCTCCTCGCGCAGATCACCTGACCGACCTGCCCTTTGCCCAACGCAGCGTCTATCTTCAGGACATGAGCCTGATTGGCGAGGCGATCATGCAGGTCTGCGCTCCGCTGCGCATGAACTACGAGATACTGGGCAATTTCGATCACTATCTGCATGCCCATGTCTTTCCGCGCTATGCCTGGGAGCCGGATGAACGTCGGGAACATCCCGTCTGGCTGTATCCCAAGCCTGCCGAAGGTGGCCCACGCAGCCCTTATTCCGAAGAAACACATGGGACACTTCGCCGCCAGCTAACGGACGCCCTCCTGACGCTCATGCGAACCCATGATGTCCTTCCAGGATAGGCGCGCCTGGCTGTCAAATTAGCAGGCGCGTGCGATGGCGGATTTGTACAGTTTCCTGGCGAGCAAGCCGTCAAGCGTCGCCTTCACTACCATGAGCACAAACACAATCAGAGCAACTACCAGCGCCACCCCGCCGGGAGATGAGGCGCTGGCCTGTCCTAGCTGCGGATTCATCGCGGGAGCTGAGATAGCGCTCCTCTTCTGCTCGTTACTTCATGCCCCTAGCGTATGGCTGCGCCGTGGTGGAGACCTTGTATGTCGCGCGGCTGTAGCAAGTTCGCCTCCACCGTGGCGCCGCCTGGTCATCTCCCTGTCTTGAGGACGCTCAGCGCCTGTTTTGCCCGCTTCACCACGTCTGGTTGGGAATCGTGAGCGTAAAGTAGGTGCCTTTGCTCACGCTGAACTGCCCCCAGGCATGTCCAGAGCGCAGGTACACATTGCCTGTATTCGCCGCATAGGTCTGTGGCAGGCTGCCTCCGCCGCCGTTCACTGGTAGATGGCCAGAGGTGACGAGGGTACCAGCGGAATCGTAGAGGTTGACGTTCAGGTTGCCTACTGGGCAACCGGGCTGCGCAACCACCTTCGCCTCAGCCCATGATTGCCCGCAATACGAGTCATCGCTGGTGCGGTACTTCGCCCAGATGTACAGATCTAACGTGCCCCAGCCATTGGGCAACTGTTTATGCCCGATGATCGGCGCGTGCGCAATCTGCTTGGTGTAGCAGGCTGAGACCTCGGCGTGGGCAGTGTGAGCGCGTACCCCGAGGCCGATGCCCAACGTCAGCGCGAGCAGCGCGACAAGCCCTCCCACGCGCGCGGGGCGACTCAGTCGCTTGACCGCTGATACTGCCGAGAATCGTGACAACCGTGACATGACTTCCTCCTCGATGCGTGATATGCGCATGACCCAATTGGCATGCGCCGAGTGCAGCGTAGAGGAAGTCAGAATCCGCTGTCTTGGAAAAAACGTATCTGCCCCCGACTGCTCACGCTACCCATTCAGAAGCAGGGTAGTGGGTGAGCGTGCATCGCGGGCGCGCAAGTAGGCGCTGGGGCAGACGCCGGCAAATGTCTGGAAATCCTTGATGAGGTGCGCCTGATCGTAGTAGCCGCAGTCCACCGCGAGGCGCGCCCAGTTCACGCGCGACCCTGTGCGTAGCCGCCGCAACGCCCACCGAAAACGCCGGACCCGCGCGTACTGCTTGGGCGTCAGCCCCACCTCTTCACGAAACACGCGCGTCAATCGCCCCGCGCTCAGGCCAGCCGCATCCGCCACCGCCGCGACCGCGCGTGATTGCGGCGCGTTTGAGAACGCCTGGAGAGCCAGCCTCACGGCAGGATGGTGGTCGAGCGGGCGGACAATCTGCCGAAGCAATATCTCTTCGAGAATCTCAACGCGCTCCGCCAGTGTACTGGCCGCCGCGACGCGCTCGCTCAGTTCATTCACCACTCCTGCGCTCCACAGCGCGTCGAGGGGCAGATGCGCGTCTTGTAGCTCGCTGGCCGGCGGCGCGAAGAACGGATAGGCGCCACCGGGCTTGAAATCCACGCCGAACTGATACAGTGGGCGGTCGGTCTCAAGGAGGAACGCGGCCGTATCGGCGCCGTTGAACAGCGCCGGGAAGGTATCCCGTGAGCGACTGCTGGTGGAGTGATCGGGAACGCACAGGCCGTCGCCGCTCAGATCGATGATGAGTTGCGCAGTCCCGGTGGGTAGGACGCGCGAACGCGCCTGCGGCTCGCTCCGATGCAGCCAGAACGACGAGACCAAACTGGCGAGGGGCGAACTGTGAGCGGGAGCCACCTGGCCTATCGAAGACCAAAATGACATTGGCGCGCCTCATCAAGTGTACCGTTCTATGGTATCAGAAATACCGACGACTCCGAGGCCACCTGATTTACCAGCGCCGCTCCTTCGCTCCCGTCAGGCGAAGGGCGAAACGCGATTGGCCCCATACATAACAGGCGTGCTACACTGTTCCCACTTCATCTGCGGCGCACATACTCTTAAACCTTCAGCATGAAAGAGGTCCCCATGGGCGCGGATTATTCCTATGAGATCAGCTATGGCAAGCTGCGTGTGCCGCTGTACCGCGTCTACGCGCGCCCGCTCAGCGGCGTCGCTCCCATCCCCGAATCCGCCTTCATCGGACGCGGCAACGTCCTCGTCGGCGTCGAGGTGGACCTCGAGGTCTTCGGCGACGCCTTCCTCGGCGCCTACACCGAGGGCGACAACTCGCGCGTCGTCGCCACCGACAGCATGAAGAACATCATCCTGCGCCAATCGCTCGTCTACGACGGCGCGACCATCGAAGGATTACTTGCGCATCTGGGTCGCCAATTCCTCGGCGTCTACGAGGACATGCGCTCGGTGCGCCTGACCGCGCGCGAGTTTCCCTTCGCCGCCGTCCCCGTCCCGGCGCAGGACGGCTACACGGAGAGCGACCGGCTCTTTAGCCGGCAGTATGGCGATCACGCCGTGGCGACGCTGACGATGGAGCGGGCGGCAGAAGGTGTCACGATCACCGATCATCGTGTCGGACGCGTGGACATGGAGTTGCTCAAAGTCACCGGCAGCGCCTTCACCCATTTCGTGCGCGACGCCAACACGACCCTGCCGGAGCGCGGCGACCGCCCGCTCTTCGTCCACATGGACCTCCATTGGCGCTACGCCGATCCCACCGACCTGCTGGACGAGTCCCATGCGCGCTACGTCCCACCTGAGCAGATGCGCGATCTCGCCCAGACCGTCTTCCACGAGTTCGTCAGCGAGTCCATCCAGCACCTCGTTCACGAGATTGGGACGCGCGCCCTCACGCGCTACCCGCAGCTCGCCGAGGTCGCCTTCGAGGCGCAGAACCGCACGCCCGACCCCGCCGCGACCTCCGACGCCGACCCGAGGGTCAAGGTCTACACGGCGCCGTTCCCCGCTTTCGGGCTGATCCGGCTGACGATACGCCGCGACGAGAACTGATCGAGGGCTTATGTCTGGATATCTCACCACGCACGTCCTCGACCTCGCCCAGGGCAGCCCCGCCGCCGGAATGCGCGTCGAACTGTGGCGGCTGGAAGATGACGGCGCGCGCACGTGGCTGACCACCGCCGTCACCAACGACGATGGCCGCGTAGATGAACCACTGCTCGCGGGCGAGGCGTTTCAGATGGGAACCTACGAGCTGATCTTCGACGTAGGCTCCTATTTCGCGGCGCAGGAACTAGGCGCATCGCCGCCCTTCCTGACCAGCGTGCCGGTGCGCTTCACCATCGCCGATCCCGACGCGCACTACCATGTTCCACTGCTCGTCACCCCCTGGGCCTACAGCACGTATCGCGGGAGCTAGCCTGCGGCTGTAAAGGCCTGCCTAGTCTTCGAGGAGGCGCCAATGTCCGACATTACAGACTCCGGCGATGGAACGCAAGAGACCATGAGCGCCACGGCGGAGACCGTTCCGCCTCCCCCTGCCGCCTTGTTACAGATGATGACTGGCTATTGGGTCTCCAAGGCGATCTATGTCGCCGCCAAACTGGGTGTCGCCGATCTCCTTGCTGACGGACCACGGACGGCGGAGGAACTCGCAACGGCGACCCAGACGGATGCTCTCGCCCTCTATCGCGTGCTCCGCGCACTAGCCAGCATCGGTGTCTTCTCTGAAGTGACTCCCCGCCATTTCGCGCTCACCCCGATGGCTGAGCTGTTGCGCAGCGGAACTCCCAACTCAATGCGCGCGCTGGCGATCATGTACGCTGAAGACCAGTACCGCGCCTGGGGCGATGCGCTCTACAGCGTCCAGACCGGACGCCCTGCCTTCGAGCATACCTTTGGCACGACTTACTTCGACTACTTCACAACGCATCCCGAGGCGAGCCAGATATTCAATGAGGCGATGGTCGGTTGGACCACACAACTCACCGATGCGGTGGTCGCAGCGTATGATTTCTCCTCGTTCAGCGCGGTCGCGGATGTGGGTGGCGGTCATGGCGCGCTGCTGGCCGCCATCCTGAAGAGCAGCCCCGCTTCGCGGGGGATCCTCTTCGATCTGCCGCATGTGGTTGAGAGCGCCGAACCACTTCTCTCCGCAGCCGGAGTGGCCGACCGTTGCGAACGCGTCGGTGGCGATTTCTTCGCCGAAATCCCACCGGGAGCCGACGCCTATGTGCTCGCGCAGATCCTGCACGATTGGGACGACGATCGCAGTCTGGTAATCCTGCGGCAGATCCGCCAGGTGATACCAGATCAGGGGAAATTGCTCATCGTCGAACTTATATTGCCAGAAGGGGATGAGCCTTTCCTCGGCAAATGGCTCGACCTGCACATGCTTGTGCTGCTCGGCGGCCAGGAGCGGACCGTGGCGCAATATGCCACGCTGCTGCATGCGGCGGGCTTTGAACTGGCAGAGATGGTCACCACGTCAGAGCCGCAAAGTATCATAGAGGCGCGCCCTGT